>JAYQEC010000001.1:0-30645 GCA_038138645.1 Porticoccaceae bacterium
TTAACGATGAAAGCGTTAACCCTTGCCATTCCCCATTGTTGTGGTGTGGTTCCTGGCCTATGACCAGTCTTCCATGCCGCAACACCTCTATTATAAACCTTGCGAAGTGTGTCTGGTGAGATACCCGACTTCTTCGCTTTCGCTGCGATACCGTCTGGACCTTCTTCCAAGTTACCCATGTCATCATACATAGAGTATCTCTTTTCTTCAAGGTATGCCTTAAACGAAATCATTTATCCATCTCTCTATTACGAGCCTTGGCGCGTGATATACGTGCACGTTTTAACATCATTTGATGTTTTCTCTTATCAAACTCTTTCTCACGTGCGATTGCGGAACGTACGTTAGACACCGCATCAATGTCTTCACTCATAAGGTCTGCAAGTGCACGTGCGTTAATTCCCTTCAGGTTATACTTACGAATGACTTCTGCTGCGTAGTAACCATCACTGTGTTTATGTGATGACTTTGCCTTCATGTCTTTCGCAACCTTTGCGATTTTTTCATACTCACTGCGTTTGATAGTCTTAGACGCTAGACGTGCAAGGTCATGTGCCCATGAACGTTCATCAATCTCCATATGCGGAGTGTCTTTGACGTATCTCTTCTTGAGTTTGTCGGTTCCCCAATCACCTGCACCGTGTTCTTCTTTGACGCAGTTAGGGACCATCTTATCACCCTTCTTCTTCATACCAACCTGCTTGTAACCATCCCAACAGTCTTCGTCGTACATGTCCTTAAACGACTTAGTGTACTTGGATGGTTTAGTCTTCGCTCCCTTATCGCCTGGGGCTGGTTGATATGCGGACGCATCATTGTCTGCCTTCTTACCGTGTTTCTTGAAGTGCGCATCGCGCTTGTCCTTGGTGGACTTCTTCAATCCCGCATGGTAACGTGCAGGTTGTGTGCCTTCCTTGTCCTTTATATCTGGGTCTTGACGGGCACCTTCGTACGCAACAACAGGGTTCGATGTTTTGAAACCTTTCTTACGCATGATGGTCTTATTGACCACTTCGAACTCACCGTTCTTGTAGTTGATTGCAACAGGTAGGTTTAGGTCACTCTGCACATCTTTCAGTACGGCTTCTGCGTCACCGTGTTTCTTGATGTTGCGACCTTTCTCTTTTGCGATTTTCTTGAACAGACGCTGAATCTCCGCAACCTTAATCTGTGGTTGGTTACGTTTGTCATTCATGCGGTCTGCAAAATGGCGAGTAAACTCGATGTCGATGTCGAACTTTTTCAACAGACGGTCACCAAATTTCTCTAGGTCTTTGATTTGTGTTTGAGAAACATCTTCACTCAGGGGCTCAACTGCGTCTAACCACTTACGCATTCTCTTACCTTCATGTGTCTCTACAATCACATAGTTTGCACCTAAGACGGTAACGGTGGCAAGCTCGTCAGACTCTTTTACTACCACCGTGTCGCCCATCTCGAACAGTTCACCCGCGACAAACATTTCGCGGGTATTCGATACTGATTCAAGAGTTAGGTGATTGCGGAATTCTTTTTCTTCGGTCAGGCCCATACCCCTACGCACGTCATTGAATAGTTTACGTGCATCCTTGTTGGACATTGACTTTGGGACGCCTTGAGAGAATGTGACAAAATCATTCTTCGAGGCGTTTTCTCTCTGCTTGGATGCGGACATACCTTCCACACCCTCAGCATCTGGATCTCTCTTACCGGCAGATACTATATTAATACTCTTAAAGTTGTAAAACCCATGTCGGGCCTTCACTCCATTGTACTTTTTAAACAGAACGTCGAATTCTCTAATCCTGTCTTCTCCGACGACCATAGTCACCGAGCGGTAACCTTGGTCATACAGAGAGACAAGTGCGTTGATTGCGGTCTTTACCGACTTATCAACCATTACATTACGCGCATGTTTTGGAAACATCTTGCGGACGTGTTTAATCTTATCTTGATACGACAACGGATTCTTCTTTGCGTCCGTTGACTGAGATACGAATACTTTGTAGTCTGCTTTACCAGACTTGGTCGCCAATGCATCCATTACCTTACCATGTCCAATGGTGGGTGGATTCATACGACCGAACGTGAAGAATACCTCACGCTCCTCTTCGATTAGGTACTGAGAAAAATTCTTAATCATTTAGACTGACCGCCACCACGCTTCTTCTGGATTTCGTCACGTCTAACTTTAGGTAGATTCTTGCGGGCCGCACGTGCAATCTTTGCTTGCATCGCCGGTTTTTCTAAGCGCTTCTCGATTTCTTTTCTGCGAGACATAGTCAAATCTGCTTTAGGGACGCCCTTAACCAGTTTTGAGAATAGTGCCTTCCTCGCTTGTTTACGCGCACGGACCTTTAACTTGTCTAGGTTTGCGACTTTACGCGCTGCACGTTTACGGCCGATTGCAATGCGAGCCTTATGCCTCTTCATGCGAATCGCCAACTTACGACGTTGTTGGATATCTAACGCCTCGTCGTATTTTCCGTTTCTGCGCTTCTGCGCATTGTACGATACTTGCGGATCTTTACCGTCTTTACCATCGTCGGTAGTATAATCTGCATCAGTAAAGTGTTTAAATGACAGAACTTTTGTCATCTAATTAGTCCTCTATTGGTTTATTCCATATTATCTACGGGCGGAATCCCACCCCTTTAATATATCAGATGAAAAGTTGTTGTATGAAAATTCCATACGGTCAACCAGTTTCACCGCATCACCACCAAGTGTGTCAATCGCAACATAACCTTCCTCACCTGTCACTTTGTAACCATTAGAGGTTTTAACGAATGTCTCGATTGTTTTTAATTTGTCAAGACTATTTATAAGCTTTAATTTCGCAAGTACAATGGTCTTTTGCAGTTCAAAGATTTTTTCTAAACTAGCGCGATTCTCAGCTGAGAAAAAGGCCATTTCATCTTTCATCTTTGCGGTCCACGTGTCCTTACCACGTTGAGATTTCTTACTTGCAATCTCTTTCTTATAATAGGCTTGTCTGTTACTTATCAATCCATTAACGTGTCGTTTTGGGTCTGGGAGTAACGCACCCGCACGTACGAATGAATTGTTGTATGTTTCGATTGCACCCGCGAACTTAGGGTTCGCTTCGAGTGTGCGCAATGTCGTACCGGATATCTGATTAAAAAGTTTACCCGCAGTCGATAGAAGTGCAGTTACCGCATCAGTCTCTCGTTGAGTCATGGTTGCGTTGGTTAGGTCTTTCAACATTGCGTCCTGTGACCATACGTTGCGTGACTTGCGGAACGCCGCAACATCCACGCCGTACGACGCTCTCATGTTTTCAAAAGAATCACCCGTGTATGTTGTGTGCCAGACGATACCAATCTTGGCTGCACGTAACTCCGCAGCCTCTTTCCAAGGGACTGCATATGCAATCGTGTTTGGGTGAAACATAACGTATCGTTGACCGTCGATCTTTTTACCGTACAGGTCTTTGCGGCTGAACAGGAAGTCGCCTTGGACGACACCCTTGATACCTAACTCAGGGAGATACTTCAGTGCGTCTTTCAGTTTTGCATTGAGGTCACCCTTGGTGTCCGCGTCGATGTCCGCGTCGGTCTTGTAGACCTTCGGGTTCTTGTTGAAGATACCTTTCTTCGCAACAAAGAATTTACCGTCACGTGGGTCAGTTCCCGCAAACACTGCAGGCGCACCGTCCCATTTCACGGAGACGTTACCCTTTGCGGTACCCGCCAACATATCACGCAGACCACGCAGTGCGTTAATCGCCTCGCGTGTCCCATTGACTCCACCGTAAAGAACCTTGTCCTCGATGTGGGTCATGTGAGTGTTCTTCTGTTCTGTTATGAATTCACCAAACTTTTCCATTAGTATACCTTACAGTATGGACCGGAGAGTCTTGACTCCGACCCTGCATAGTTAACGAGCCCAGAGGTAAACGCATTCTTCTGCGCCTCAGTACCATTCTCAACAATGGCAAACAACTGGACAGTCATAATTTTAGATAGGTACCAGTTCTGGTCCTTGCCTTTTAATTCTGTTAAAAAATCGACTTTTGTCATGTCGTCTGTATATGGTACCTTTTTATACCATTCATAAAACTGTTCTTCGTTCTCTGCAGTTCTTCCCTTCAACAATCGTTGAGGTATCATCTCAACGTCAAATACATCCTTTACGATATTTGCAACCGGACCGCCGGATACCTTACCCATGTTCGCGAACTGACCCTTTAGTTCTCCCTGCCACGTCGAACCGAACTTACGGAACTGAATCTTCTGTCCTGCAAAGTAAATGTAACCATCCTGAGACAACCAGAAACCACGTAGACCTAGAGTGCTTGACTCGAACTTATATTCCTTACGTGCACTGGTCATATTCAACTCACCGAAACGTGCGGTTGGTGTCTGTATCTGTTTCAGAGACACACCAATAATATCTTTGGCATCGTACTGTTCTACTAGGAGTTGATTGAGTTCTATGAGTGAATTTGTTTGTGTTAAGTCAACACGTGCACCCGCAGTAGACACTAACCAGATATCCGCAGGGGACCACTTGTTGATATCACCGAATGGTTTCCCTGCAGCGACATTTAAGGTCTTCCAGTGACTCTCTAATCCGGTGACCCAACTACTACCACGATGGCATACGTAGTTCTTCATACTGTTAGAGAATTTCTCAGCCAGTTTATCCGCACCCTTTTTACTTGAGACAATCCATTTCTCTGGTAATTTGGTTTTGATGTTGTCTAGTCTCTCCGTGACATCGTACTTACTTTTTGCCGCATCCATATTCGCTGCAGTGTACACTCCTTTTTGATTGTACTTAACTGCAAGGTAAACGCATTGCGCAGATTCAACAAGAGCAGTCAAATCAGACCCCGCACCGGAACCGCCACCACCTTTATGTTTGCACTCGACGTAGTAGGAACCAGAACACTCGACTCGGCCGATAGAGGATTGACCGCCTTTGTCATTGTACTTTGCACTATAGCCACTTAATACATCCGCTGCCTTGAGTAGCGCATCCACACGGTCTGCACCCTTCGGTAATTGTATTACGACCGTCCTGCTGGTCTTCCCATCTACCACCTCGAAGTTGGCAAATTGGAGTTCGACCTTCAGAGTGTCTCTGTCTTTTGGCTGCGCCACTTAGTATCCTCTTACTCATCATTGAGTATAACAGATACTATTTATATGTCAAGGGCGTTATGAGAGTTTTCTTCGTTGTACTGCGCAATTGTTTCACGTAGTGGACGTACCCAATTGTCACGATGTTCAATGAAGATTTGTGGTTCGTGGTTGTCAACCGAAATGATTGTAACCAGTTGAGTGATTGGTTGACCCGTACGTTCTTCCCACATGATTGCGTAGGCAGACTCTTGCATGAAATAATTCTTAATCCAATCGAGTCGTTTGGGTTTCATGGAAGTCTTGAAATCAATGATAGAAGGACGACCATCGAACTCAGCAACGCAATCGACGCGACCAGCCACTCCCAAGTGGTTTGAGTAGAGAGGGGCCTCCTGTGCATATACTCGACCGATACGGCTATCCAAAATGGGCTTAAGATCAATAAAGCTACTAATAATGTCTGGAGTGTATCCATCTTTGAAGTTCTCTTCGTTGTTGATGTACTTCTCAACGATGGCGTGTACTGCGGTTCCCCGTGTTGATGCACGGTGAGAGATACGGTTCGCTTCTTCGTGTCCTACCCGAGCTCGCCACTTGGCGATAGACTCTCGCGATAGGATAGAAAGTACAGTAGTAATAGAAGGAAGGTTGATGCCTTCCGGTGTTTTGTACTCACGGCGACCGTTTCGGTTCTCCGTTTTCATTTCCGTCAACTCGACGGGGACATGCTCAAATATCATTACAAATCGTCTAAATCAATTACGGGGTTAATGTTCTCAAGCGACTTTAGTTCATGTCGAACAATCACCCAGAGAAAAACCCAAGAAACCGAAGTGAGTATACCCACTGCAGCAAAAAAGTATAGTAAGAATTCTACCATAATATTTCTCACTTGTCAATAGCAAAATAAAAGATTCCTCATGGATGCGGGGCCCGAAGGGTACTGTTATGTTTACTAGACTCTATAACTTGTCGTGACTTTCTGTCACTTACCGTCCGCGGCATAAGGTGGACATGCGCGTAGTTGAGAGATTCTACGGTTTACAAATTATCGCAATTCGCGTCGTCTTAGTAGTACCGGCCCCGCATCCCATGAGGAAATCGTTAAAATGGTGGAGCGAGAGGGAATCGAACCCACGACCTTCTGGATGCAAACCAGACGCTCTCCCTACTGAGCTACCGCCCCATTAATCCTATTTATTACTTAAAAATTAGGCTCATACCAACTGTTAGATATATCGCCTGAATAACCCTTTTGTATATGGATGGCACCTATTGCATTTGCCAACGGAGACCACCCTAATTTAGTTCCAGTTCCATAGTGTCTAATTTCTTTAATGCCACCATGCGCCCTAATCTCTTTAAGTAACCCAAAACCTGAGAACATTTTCCAAGTCGGTAACAGCCAAACACTGTTCTTACTTAAAGACATACCGTGTTTGATAAACTTAGAGAAATGAGAATAAGGTGGGTTGGTTACAATCCAATCTACCTGCTTATCATACTCATAGAAGTCTTTCCCCATTTCTATTTCGCAGAAGTCGGAACCTTCTGGTAGAAATTTAAAAATGTTTCCAGACCCATAACACGGTTCTAGCACCAATCCTTCAGGATTAAAATGACGGACTAAGTCTTCTGCCACATATTCAGGTGTCCAAACACGATCACCTTTTTTTACGTACTCACCCATCACTTATCACACTATTTATACCATTTTAAATTGGAGCGGATTACTGGGTTCGAACCAGCGACCTAAACCTTGGCAAGGTTTCGCTCTACCAACTGAGCTAAATCCGCTAATCAATTAATCACATCCAAGTTCTTGACGCGAGACCTCATCATTGTTGACGGGACAATTGCCGCTGGGTAGAGACTCAGGGACATATCGCATCAAGTTAGGGTCACGCAAACTGTTCTCAAGGAACAACACTAGGTTTGCGATTTCGTCTTCGGTCAAGTCAAGCGGAGTAAATCGGTAATCCACTTGGTGTAAGTCTACGTCTGGATGCTGAGGTACTGCATCAACTTTGTAACGAACTACATCTTCTAGTGAACTAAACGATGCACCGTGACCGAACACTTCTGTATCTATAAGATTATAAAGTGGCGGTACTTTGAACTTGTACTTATCCATATCATCACCCGTGAACCCACCACGACCTTCACGTGTCGCGTCGTTGACCTCACCAATTGTATCTTCCCAGATATCAAGGTCGTGGAATCCAACGGTCATAAAGACATCGTCTGCCATCGCACCTACAGGTGACGACAGGGCAGGACCCGTATGACATGAGTTACAGTTACCCTTACCAAAGAACACCTTCGCACCTTCAATCTCTTCAATAGTCATTGCGTCATCGTTACCGCGCAAGAACTCTTGGAATGGTGCCTCGTTAGATAGGACGGTTCGTTCGAATGCGGCAATCGCGAGTGCGGCAGCTTCCAACATGTCGTCGGGTTCTGCGACACCATACGCGTCTTCAAACATCTGACGATACGTCTCGTTGGTGCGTAGTAGTGAATTGGGATTGTTCGTTCCCATACGGTGAACACCAAGACCTGCGACTGCCTGCGTCTCTAGTCCGGACAGATTGCGTAGGTTGGCTTCTTTAGGTGTACCTTCTGTGAAGTGTCGGTCGGGGTCGATTCCGATATTGACAACACCGCCAATCTGATTACCGAACTGACCATTCCAGAGCATCACCTCTTGGAACGCAGTGTTTAGAACTGTAGGAGATGTCACGGGTTGGACATCAACGTCTGCAAGGTCAACACCTTCCATAACCATACGATGGTCGAATCCGATACCACCTTCACCGATACCCTGACGGATACCAGACTTGAATCCGTTCTGCGCATTGTGACATGACGCACACGAGAACGTACCTTCACTAGACGCAAGTTCACCTTCGGTGATACCTGTCTCGTGATAGATTAACTTACCCAGTGCGACCTTCTCTGCGGTAATAGGATTACTTGAGTCTTGGGGGATGTTATCGAAGTCATCACTATCGGGTAGGATGAAGTCTTCGGGCGTACCCATCAACTCAAACAGTTCGTCCTTTGCGACCGTTTTGGGGTCAGGCGCTGGTGTAGTTACGGGTGTAGACGTAACGGGTTCCACGGGTACAGGCGATTCTGCCCCTCCCCCGCTACATGCGGAAATCACTAGAGTCGATGCTAGTGTCATCGTCATCTTGTTCATAAAATACTCTCAACTATATGTGTGTATGGCCGAGAGGGTGGGATTCGAACCCACGGAACGTTTCCGTTCGACGGTTTTCAAGACCGTTGGTTTCGACCACTCACCCACCTCTCGATTAATACTGCATACTATACAGGAGTCCACCACCCCTGTCAAGAACTTTTTTAAGTCTTATACGATTTTTTTGTAACACGGTCCCACTCTTGTGGAGTTACATCATTCAGACGTGGAGCAGTAGTGTCCACCATGTCCCATCTGTCTTGCGTGTTGTAGTACACATTACGAGTAGGTTGCGTGTATGATGCCTGTACGGACACAGGTGCATCGTCTAAGAGGATTTCATCAAGCGGTTCGAGTTCAAGTTGTTGCGATTCTGCCTTCCGATAAGTTTCAGTAACCTTTTCAAAAGAAGTCCATGCGTTCTCAAACTTAACCCTGTAGAGAGACTCTAACCCGATTAGTAGGTTAGCCATTTCATCATCCGCATCTGCACTCATGCCGGTAAACTTAGGATGGTCACATAGATACTTCGTCAACATCTTGATATCATCGACCACTCCCCAGCATTCCATGAACTCTTGTTCAAGGTCAAACAATGGGTCACTCATAAATTTTCATCCCACGACTTCTGTATCACGTCTCTGTAATCTCTGTAACCATCCCGCAACGTTGAGTGGCCGGGGATAGTCAGTGTGAGATTTGGATACATCACATATCCATTTTTCCCGTTGTGTATAATGAAGTCGTTGAGTATATTATCACAACAGGCATCCGGATGAGCCCTCCCCATCCGGTCAATGTAAAATAATACGTATTGTCGCAACGCCTTCGCTGAGATGCAGTAAGACATTGCACTAGTAAACTTGTTGACCTTGTAGATGTTGCCCTGCACATGTTCTAGTTTTTCTAGTGGGCGACCACCAAGGTATAGTATATCCCAATCGTCGGGAACGTTATCAAGGGCCTCTTGCAACATGCGATGACTGTTCTCATCAAAGTGCACGTCGTCTTCAAAGATTGCGATACCGTTCTCGACCTTGGTGAACGATGCAGCCACCAACGCCTTGAGTTGACTGAGAACAACACCGAACTCACCCTTGTATTTGTAGTTGGTAGACCGATACCCGTCGTAAGGTTTGTCCGCAAAAGACCAGAAGACCTTTTCGTATATGCCTAGGTCCCTAAAGGTTTTGTTCATGACTTCTTTGCGTTCAAAGTCATGCGGTAGGTTGATGCAGAATATTTTATCGAAATAGTCAAATGGGTTCATCATGTTTCCAAAATAAAGGGGGAGCGGACTCCCCCTGCCGTCTTCTGGGCACCACTGATTCAGTTATTTGTAAAGGGGAATCAGACCCTTTTGGCTAAGATGTCCGAGAAGTTCAGACCTGAATATTTAGACGCACTAGAACTCTGGTTATTGTACCATCGCTCTCTTGCCCCGTACTCTGTCATCGAGTAGGTCAGACCTACCTGAATACCCTTGTAGAAAATTTTCCATTCGTGTATCATAACATTTCCTTAATTGGTCGGAGATGTAGGATTCGAACCTACGACCCCCGCATCCCAAATGCGGTGCGCTACCAGACTGCGCCAATCTCCGTTAACTCTTAGAAACGAACTCGTTGATAATCTTAGCTCGGTTCATCACATCCTGCATACTAGGGTACTCAGGATATTCGGGTACTTGGTCCATTGTCGGTACAACCTCAATGAGAGAGTCACGTTTTTCTTTCTGGGCCCAGTACTCATCGACTAGAGTTTGTTTCGCTGTTTCAAAAATTTGGAACCGAAGTTCATATGGTGTAGACATAATAAGTCTCCTTAGTTGTGTGTATGTAAGTGAGCAGTTTTCCTCTTACTCAGGAGACGGGCGTAACGACCAGAGTGAGTTTAGAGTCATCTCAGGACTAATAGGACACTCTATCCTGTCTCCACTTGTAGTATCAACAACAGGTTCCGTCTATCTCGTAATGTCAAGACTTCAGGTATACACCATAGAGTGTAAATTGGTGGGGAGAGGTGGATTCGAACCACCGAAGCTCTCGCGTCAGATTTACAGTCTGATCCATTTGACCGCTCTGGAACCTCCCCCGATTAGTCGAGAGTGATTTCCTCTCGCTTTACTTTTGCAGGTTGTCGGATACCAAGGTAGGTTTCGAGAATCTCGATCTCCTTGTCCTTACGGGCCTGCCATTGTTGTTCAGTACGTCCATTCTTCTCAAAGAACGTTGACGCCTGAAGACGTTCAAGTGCGCCTTCACGTCGGCGCTTGACTACATGCTTTCCTCGCATATCACTCCTCTTCTTTAAGTGGTTCTATCTCTTCGTAAAGAACACACCACGTTTCAGTCTTTTCCTCATCGGCGCATATTAGTGTGCCATACATAGGAATACATTTTTCTCGTATTACTACTCGCGAGTCCCAGTCAATACAAATTCTATTGTCTTGTTCTGGTGCCGCACAACCTACTATTATACTAAAACTTCCTACCACTGTCAATACTGCGATTAAAAGAAATCTCATAATTTTCTCTCTGAAGTTGGCGGAGCGGACGGGACTCGAACCCGCGACCCCCGGCGTGACAGGCCGGTATTCTAACCAACTGAACTACCGCTCCTAATAAGGTTTGAGGCCTTCTTTGCCTCTATGGTATCTCCCCCATATGCAGTGTGCAACTTCGTGTCCAATCAACTCAGGTTCCCACTGCCACTCAGGATCCTTTATGAACACGGTGCACTCGCCGGTCTCAGGTATCCAGAGAGTAAACGCACTCACTGAATCCCATTCTACTCCCAGATTCTTTCGTCTGGCTGCATTGAACTCGGCTTCGTTTTTGAGTAAAACAAAGTGAACTTGCGGGTGCAAGTTCTCGTATTCCTTTTCTAGGAACTTATAATCGTCCGCACCATAACGGTACGCGTTGGTGATACCCACTCCGGCACAACCGGAGAGGATTAAACTAATCGCTATCGTGAACGTGTAGCTGAATAAGCGCATAATGAAGTACCTTTAGTAAGTCCTTTCGCGCATCGTCACGGGTCCCCTTCTTGCCGTAACGCTGTGCATATTTTAAAACATTACCGATACAGAAACCTGTACCATGTCCCCCATCAATGATGAATTCGGTCGCCTGAAATTTTTCTTTGGCGTAGTGTTGATTATATGTAGAGTCAATGTATCTCGCAAATTCCGCAATCAACTTGTCCTCGTTGAACTTATAGTCAATTGATTTCTTAGACATTACCACTCCCTCAATATAGTAGTCAAAATCATAAATCCAGAAATCGCGTTCAACATAATCAATGCACGGTCTTTCCAGATGACAGATACCCATGTCCACAAGATGATTCCAATGAACCCGATAACCAAATCATACATTCGGTAATCTGGACCTGCGGAACGCATGGCAAGGGATGCAAGTATAAAAAATGATGCGACCCACTTCAGGTACCAATCGAAATTTTCGGGGTACCAGTCACGGTCTGGTTTTGTGCGACCGTCTGCTCTCACCATCGGGTCACCGCGTCCTTGTTTAGGCATAACTCAACTCACTTGAACATAATATGGTGCGAAAGGAGAGACTCGAACTCTCACGCCTTGCGGCACTGGTACCTAAAACCAGCGTGTCTACCAATTCCACCACTCTCGCAATGTGGCTGGCGAGGCAGGGCTCGAACCTGCGACAACGTGATTAACAGTCACGCGTTCTACCAACTGAACTACTCGCCAAAAATCTTTACATAAAATTAATGTAACGTATATATAATATAGCAGTAACAAAACTGTCATATTATTAACTGCCGTGAGGCAACAAAAGTCGTCGTGATGACGACAGGAGAAAGCAAATGAAATACCTAATCGCATTGGTGTTATGTATTTTCGCACCAACCGCACTTGCAAACTCAGTCACAGTCTGTAAAGACGACAAGATACTTATATCGTCAAACAGTGTGCAAATTATATCACAGTCACATGACTCTGTCAAGGTTTATACTGACTGTAATTTAAAACTCTCATCAGACTCAGAAGTTGTGGTAAAGAACAATGGACGACGAATCAACGAAGATTCACGCATCCATATCGAAGTGGACAACAAGAAGAACGTCTGTTCAGTCGTCCAAATCGTTTAAGTTAATGACCCCTTCGTGAAGCCACTTCTCTTCTAAAGGGGTCAATTTTTCATTCTCGTACTGACGCGCCTCTAGTTCATCTGGATGATTCCGGTATCCCTTGAAAAGACTCAAGAAAACGTATCGAAGATAAAACCCAATAACACCTCTCTGTTTTATCTGATAACAGTGTTGCAGCTCATGTCGATACAACTTGACAAGAGACCTTCGCGTCATCATCTCAGACTGTGCGATCGAACCTGTTGCGTATTTCTTTGGTCGCATTATCATGTATGGCCACAGTACGACACCACGGTAACGAGACTTCCACGGAAAAATTGATTCATTCTCTTCCTTGTAGATTATCTTGAACTTCATTTATCCCCCACCTTTCTAAGGTTGCTTTGTGTATGGCCTTGTGTGAATAATACATCGTAATACCACCAAAGACCATAGGACACAAGAATACCGCAAGTAAACCAAACTCACCCACGTGCCACGAAATCCTCGTGACGGAAACCGCGCTTGTATAATTCGTTGCGCATCTTATTTTGATATTTAGGTTCGCGACATGCGTCAAACTCTGCCCAGAGTTGAGTATTGTCTAGTTGATGCATGTAAAAATGTTTTGTTGGAGTCTTCGCTTTGCGACTCTTAGAGACATTACTCCTTTTATATTTGACTGGCATTATTTTACCCTTTTAAAACGATTATAACCACTCATCACATCTGCAGCATCATCCACAGCTGATGGAGTGCGTCCAATATCACCAGAAACTTCAACGTATTCCGGTGTCGGTTCATCCTCTTCTTTCTGACCACACCAGTTGCATTCATACCCCTTTGCAACATAGTGTAGTCCATTGAACATACACGAGTGACTCCACATCACTTGTCTCATGTTTTCCCAGAAACATTCATTGAATGTCTTGTCCCATACCTCGTTACCTGTTTTTGAAATAGGTGACTCAGCTATCTCCATTAGAATTGGTCCTCTTCGGTTGACCCTGCCATCGCGGCTGTTGATGAAGACCCAAGAGTAGTCGTGATCGCATCGAAATAACCGACCCCAACTTCTCGTTGGTGTTTCGCGCACGTGTACCCACGAGCCTCCGCTTCAAACTCCGCCTCTTGTAACAGCGAGTACGCATACATCCCCTCATCCTTATATCTATTTGCGAAATCAAAGATTGAATAATTCGTCTGGTGGAATCCTGCCAGAGTGATAAACTGAAACTTGAATCCCATCTTACCCAACTCTCGTTGGAAGTCTTTCAGTTCTTGGTCGCCTGGGATTGACTTGCGCCAGTTGAATGACGGTGAACAGTTGTACGCGAGCATCGCGTCTGGAACTGCACCCTTGACTGCGTCAGCGAAACGCTTCGCGTCCTTCAAGTCTGGTGTCGATGTCTCGCACCACACGAGGTCTGCGTATTCTGCGTATGCCTGACCACGCACACAACCAAACTCTAGTCCTCTATCTTCCTGTAGTTGATAGAACCCTTCTTGTGTACGACATTGAATAGAACCCGCAGTGCCCTGCGCGACTCTCTTGATGAATGGTTTATCGATGTCTGAGATGTTGCTTGAGATTAACTTCGCAGACTCGGCGTCAGTGCGAGCGATAACAACAGTATCGGTGCCAGCAACGTCACTAGCAAGGCGAGCGGCGTTAAGATTGCGTATAGCCTGACTAGTAGGAATAAGAACCTTTCCTCCAAGGTGTCCGCACTTCTTCTCGGCAGCCACTTGGTCTTCGAAGTGAACAGCGGCAGCACCTGCCTCGATAAGATTTCTTGCAAGTTCATACGCATTTAGAACACCCCCGAATCCTGCCTCAGCATCGGCAATAATAGGTGCAAATTCAAATCCTTCTCCAGACTCAAGATATTCGATTTGGTCTTGTCGTCGGAAGGCATTATTGATACTGCGGACAACGTTAGGGACGCTATCAACAGCGTACAAAGACTGATCTGGGTAAACCTCATTGTGAGAGTTCGCAGACGCGGCGACTTGCCACCCTGAGAGATAGATGGCCTTGAGTCCGGCCTTGACATGTTGGACCGCCTGTTGTCCATTGTAAGCTCCAAAAGTATTAATGTATTCGTTTTCTTCAAATAACTGACGAAGTTTCTTCGAACCCATCTTTGCGAGGGTGTGGTCAATAGAAACGGTTCCTTGAAGTCGCCGAACGGCTTCGGGTGAGTAATCACGTTTTTTCATAACTAAGTTCCATTTATGTTGCGCGTATTATACGCTATACATCATGTGAGTGTCAACAACTAATTTACATCTTCTACTATTATGGTGATCTCCCCCAAATCACCCTGCACGTATATCACGTAGTCGTACGCGTCTACATGCACACTGGTATATAGTCGGTCTTTACATAACTCATTTGCAGCTCGGTCGATTGCACGTTGTGCGGAACGATAGACTGCAATGAGACCGCCTATCTTATCGAATAGTATATATACCTTGCTATCATCATAAGTCTCATCTCCATAAAATCCTTTTGGAAATGCGTCCCCTATACTCATCGATTATCCTTCGTTTTCAAGGTCCCATACGCATCGAGCGTTTTCTCTGTCCTTGGATTGAGTAAATTTTTTGATTTCGTGTTCTTCGACTCTGCGACGTTTATCCAAACTTCGCACCAGAATTAACAGCAGTTCCTTTATTTTTGACATAACGTTCCCATAATTTAACGACAATCACGGGTACGACTACTAAACCGACGGCCGCACCGAATGATGCCATGATTCCAATGATAACTTCCATTTCGCTCATAAAACCCCCTTTATAATAATCCCTTATTATATCACAAACTGAAGTAGTGTACAACAGTAAAGAATCGGTCACGCCTCCTAGATATGACAAAATCTGTACGTTGGTCTACATTGATGAGTACCCTTTTGTGAGTAATCATTTTCTTTGGTTTACCGTAATGTTTTGAAAACATCTCACGGACGATTTTCTGCGTTTCCGTTGGTTCATCAAACTTAGGTGGTTGCTCCAATGCAACGCACATCAAACATTCTAATATCATCGTGTCTCCAAATAAAATAGGTGGTCGCCGATACGTCCTATGAAGTACATAGTCTTATTCCAGTGTGGGTTGACGTAGTCGGTATGGTAGTGGGTTGCACCTTCGGTCAGGCCACGGTACTTGCTCTCGTGTAGGATGTTGACCGCAACGATGAGTGAACGGTACCATGCGTCTTTCTCTTTCGGTTGGTCTGACTTACCGTCACAGAACCAACTGAACTGACACTTGTCCCGTACGGGGTGACCTTCCCACATTTTACCTTGATAGACAACACCGCAAATGGTGTTGGGGTAGATAGTGGACTCGACTCGATTGAGTACTACGTCCGCAACTGCGTATTGACCTGCAAGACTTTCTGACCTTGCCTCGTGGTAGATGTTGAGTGCAAGGCACGTCAACTCGTGGTTCTCTTCGTTATCTTGGGCCTCACTGTATGCGACACCAAAGATTGCCAAGAGTACCGCAACCATCAAATACTTCATCATATTTCCTCATAATCAACCGACACCAAAAGTAACTCCTTCAATGATGAAGGTGCCACCATCGTTATCTTTTTATCTCCCTTCCACGCCATGGCTGCAATAAACCGACCGTTAGGGTATTTCTTGTACCCGTGGAAATATCCCCAGAGTACAAACACGCGGCCAAACAACTTCGCGTGACCCTTCATGTACGTCGGGTCACCATGTGAGTTTGTACCTGCGAATATCAAATCACCATTCACCAGTGTGCCGGACATGTGGTTTGCATGTCCTTCGACATACTCTCTCTCGCCCGTAGCGATATGGTCTACATGTGAGTTGAAAAATCTAACGTTGATGCGTCTTTCACTATACCAAAGCGTAAACCACACGATGATACAAAATACTATGAAGTATTGCACGTTAGATTCCCATAGATATTAATGACAAGTATATTTGTTGAACTTGTTATATATATCCAACACTGAACATATATGGTCCGCTGGGTCAGGGGCAGGGAGTAACTGCACCTCTTCTTCAACTAATCGATATCGTAGAACATCGACCATGTCAAGTCCGTAACCCACGTACTCATTATTATCTTCAGAACGAATGACGACAACGTCATCGTTGATGGAAATGACAGAACCAAAGTCCACGATTTCGCGGGTGTCGTCAATCAAGACAACGTTGTCTCCTGGCTCAAACATTTTTCTTTATCCTTTACCACGTAAATACTTCCTATGCTTTATATAGGAAAATCCCATCATCACGTGACCGCTATTAAACATCAAGTATAACATAGATGGGATAGTAAAGAACATAACAACAGGGTCCGCTGCACCGTTCTCGAACCGCTGATGGAACGCTAGGATAACGACACCTAACGCAAGGAAACCTAAGAAAACGTGTCTCATGACTTAATCCTGTAATCTTCAGGACAGTTTGCATTATAAATTTCGACCGCCTCTGCTTCAAGGCCTTCGGCAAAAAGTTCTTTCATCATATTGTCTATGACGTGTCGTTGGTCTTTACCTCTTACCCACATGCGATGGTCGTCAGAGTACTGGTAGTACCAGTCATGCGACTTGACTTTCATTTCTAGGAGTTCTAACAATGGATTCATAATATACCTCTCTCACTTGACAAAGAGAGTATACTAGGTGTTTAGCGGTTTGTCAAGGGCTTTTGCCAAAAAAAAGGGACCCGAAGGTCCCTCTTGGAATAGACATAACGAATGTCACTTTGTCTATAATATTAATAATCTAATCTAGTCGCCTCTGTATGACAAACTCATCACTTAGGTCACTAAACCGTTCTAACTCTTCACCCTCTTGATTGCCTGTTTCTCCACCTCAATCCAACGCTTCGCTTTCGCGGAGTGTGGACCGTTAGTGAATTTCTTTGCATCGCGATATGCGCGTAGAGTCTCTTGATTATAATCTTTACCTTCGGAGTTGTCCACCACCAAGAAGTTTTGTTTTCCAAACATCTGTTGGAATTTACCCACATTGGCCTGTACTGCCTTCCAGTATGCGGTTACTTCTTTATCAGGGAGTGAACGGGCACGCATACGGTTACGTTTTAATGCGGTATCTAGGTCTGTGTTTACGAATACCATTGCGACATCGTAACCTAAATCCTTAACCTTCTGTGCCTGTGCTGCGATTTTGTCTGGGTCTTTACCAGTACCGTCTACGACAAGACCAAGGCGACCCTTCAGGTAACGTTCTTCTTTCTTGCCGGTTAGTTTCTTTGCCTTACCACGAAGTTCTTGACCCTTCGGTGAGAAGATGTTGTCCGGAGTCATCTCCATACCAACCTTCTTCATTGCAGCTTCGAACGCATCATCTGAGTTAACAACCTTGTAACCCATAGAAGTCAATCCAGTCTTACCGACAATGAAGGACTTACCAGAACCAGGCCCACCTGCAAGGAAGATTGCCTTGAAGATGGCTGGGTCATTGACCCCTTCATTCAAAAATGACTTAAAGGTTAACATACATACTCCGTGTTCGATAAGATTATTTATACAAATAAAATCCTAGACTCACATATCATCGAACATTTTCTTCAACATCTGTGAATATGCGATTTGTGTTATTTCGCCTGGGTGTCCAAATTCTTTTACATCATGGTGATCTTTTGCGACTTGATACATAGACGGACCACGACCCAAACCTAAACGGCTGCTATCATTTAGTGCGCCTAGAGAGTCTTTTAACCATTTTCTATAGTCTGGTGTTGACCCCAAATCTTTATGTTGTTTACCGTCATCAAATGCACCTTCTTCATTTAAGACCGACATAATATTGGACCAACACCGATAGTGAAACACACCTTGAATCAACTTAATACCCAAAGATTGACACAACAACTCCATCGTCTTCATCTTGGTGATTCCGTGCATGATATCGGTTCGACTGTCATATAGGTCTCTATAGTAGACCTGTAACGCGTCACGAACATCTTTGTCCGCAATGACATTGAGTCGCACTGGAGAATACTGAGTTGCATTCTCAGGACGATTCACGCAGACCTTTGCCTCGCGCAACGGAGACATATATTCTACTCGTTCTTTACGTTGCCACGCAGACCAAATGATAACCATGTGAGATGGATTCTCTTTTGTAGGGTCTGCAAGATAGTCCGTGACGTGACGAAAGATACGGTCGTTACATGACCCACAGATTCCCATGTTGATGTAATCCATCTTCATGCTCGTCGCAAGTAAGTGGGTCATGGTTAGATTATTGTGGGTTGGGGGATCTTGGTCAAAGCCGTCTAGTTCGTCTCCCCAGACAAAACTGCATCCAGCGGTTAGTAACATTATGGAGTCTCTATATCTTCAATTAGACTATCGCGCAATAATCTTGCCTGCGCGTCTTCGGGATTATTTATGCTTCCGTTGTTTACGAATTTATACGCAAGGGTGATGCGTTGACAACCTGCATATGCGGCGTGCCAACAGTGCAAATCTTCTTCTTGTTCTGCACCAAAGTAGAAGTGACGACATTGCCAGCCAGGGACATCCTGAATGGTAACAATCTCATCTTTCTGTTTGTCGTAGTAACGGAAGTAACCGTCTCCGGTCTCCGACCACGTGAATAAGACTTGGTAGGCGTTCGCGTCGTAGTTTGTATGCCACCCCACGAAGCCCCCAGGCGGATAGTAGGACAGTAATGCAGATGTGTGTGCACCTAACTCTGCAGCGAAGTCGTACTTCACTTTCTGCATAAACCCTTCCCACATCTCCTTGTCTTCTCGCACCATTTTCGAAATCGGTTGTGCGAAGTACCGATCCGGCGGGCCAACCAGACCGCCACGAGAAAGACAGTCATCAAGGTAATCACGAGAACAGTAATACTCGCCCTTGTAGATGTCATCTTTCTCGTGGTAGGTCCAATACTTTTCGTCGTTATACGACGGTTTAGACAGCATCTCTTCAGAGAATCCGTTGAGGACCTCTAAGAGTTCTGTATTACGAATAGTTATCTCACTCATTACATACCAGACTATTATTGGTTACGTTCGTGTCGGCGATTAGCCTCCTCGATATCTGCCTCAGTAAGTACACCATACTTCAACAGATGGGTTAATGTGTTTTGTATTCCTCGCGTTAGGCCTTTGAACATACCGAAGTAGTAGCTACCGGCCAGCATAATAATGGCGATTATTGTGTGTAGATATGGATCCATAATGGATATCCTTATAGTTTGAAGTCGGAAAACCTTTCCTGCGATAGACGTTGTCCAGTCGCAGAGTTATCAAACGCTGCACCATTATCTTCCTCTTTATTTAGGGGCGAAGAGTTTTGGTCCACATCATACAAACGCATCTTGGCTCGGTCAACACCTATAACAAACCGTTGATGTAAGCCAGGGTCATTATATCTATTCTTTAATTGTTTAACCAATATCTGCTGAGCACCCTTCAATTCGTCGTTGACGATAAGTGCGAACATGAAGTCGGCGGTTGCGGGTAGTCCAAAAGATTCGGACGTATCTTCCAACCCCACGTCATCATTAGAGTAACCAGAACGAGTCGTCTGTGTTGCAGACACGACCGGCACGTCGAATTCCACGGCAAGGCCACGTAACTCTTCAGCAATAGACTTGATGTACGAATACGAGTTAATAGCACCACCCATCCCCTTCATACGCGCACTCGCGCAGATATTTAAGTAATCAATAAAAACGATGTCAGGGACAAAGTTCTTCTTCAGTTTCAATTCGTTCAGTAATGCACGGAAGTGATTCGCGTGTGCACTGCCCGTCGGGTATTCCTTAATAATAAGTTTACCGTCAGTCTTATGGGCGACGTTGTGCACCTTCTGTTGAAACATATCTTTTGATAACAACTCCAACTGGTCGATTGGTACGTTCAGTAGGTTCGCATCGATACGTTCTGCGATTCGTTCTTCAGCCATCTCCATCGTGATGTATAGAACATTCTTACCCATACTCAAAGAGGATGCTGCCTGATGACACATGAACAATGACTTACCAACCCCCGTACCCGCCAGAGCGATGTTCAGGGTCTTGTTGGGTAATCCACCCTTGGTTATCTTGTTAAAGTAGTCCAAATCAAACGCTAGACGTTCCTCATCGAGATGATAGAAATCAAATCGGTCTTCTGCATTGTCCAGATAGTCGTGACCGATGTTTGTATCGAACGACACTGACAACGCCTTAGACAGTACGTCAGGGATTGCATTCTTATTCAGGGTTTGATGTTTGCCGTCAATGATAGAGATAGACTCCATCACTGCATTGAAGACCGCACGGTCTTGACACCACTTCTCTGTTCTATCCACCAACCAGTCAAGATTTTCTTCGGTGTAGGAGAAAATATCCGGAAGAATATCCATCGCCAAGCGATACTGTTCTTCCGGTAAACGGTCTGCCTCGTCAACCTCAATCTTGAATGCCTCGATGGTAGGTAGTTTATTGTACTTGGCAATAAACGAAGTGAACTCTTTGAAGAGTCCCTTGTACACACCTTCGAAGTAATCAGGGGATAGGAAGGCCGCGACCTTCCGTGTATAGGAATCGTTAGTCAGTAGATTCCGTAGAATCGTCTGCTGTAGATTGATTTCCGTCATCTGTTTCTCTTACTCCTAACCAACCTTCTTTTACTGCCTTAGTGATAATGTCTGATAATACTTGCGCTGCGAACTGTTGCAGTTCTGTTGACTCTTCAGTGTGGGTACTACCCTCCACAATCGCGAAGTTAAATGTCAGACGTTCGTTCTCTTTATCAATCTGTACGTTTTTATAACGTATCACGGTTTGGTCAAATGGAGCACGGAGTAGTTGTACCTTCCACAGTTGCTCATCATCTACGATTTCAGGTATCAGGTTATAGTCGATACCCTCGTTTGGTTTATCTAAATCTAATTCACTCACACTGCCTCCTCAACAATGGTCTCTGCATTGATACTGCTATTATATCCTATCTTGTAGGTCTTTTCAAGGAATTCTGCAAAGTCTGTTGACTCGAACACGGGTTCCCAGAACTCAGCCGACAAGGTGTCTTTGGTTCTTACCTTGTTTCCAACCACTTCACCTGTATCGGTGTCCACTCGCTGATACCAACCGTTACTTGGTTTAACAACATAACCACCAACCAAAGCAACATCAAGTAGACCGCTGTATCGCTGGACACCACCTTCCCAAGAAACTCCAATAGGGATTTTAGACTTTTCTTTAACATATCGAGATTTCTCCACATTAATAATGAAGTTATACCCAACTACCTCAGTCCCTTGTTTTTCCTGTTGACGACCCAAAATCCAGATATTATCAGCAGAGTAGTAGATACCTGTACCACCACCAACAATATCTTTTGGAAATAAGCCAATCTCTTTGTAGGTGTGGTTGATTGCGAGTAACGGTACCTCTTTCTTAGTCAAGTATGGAGTTACCATACGGAATAGACCCTTGAGTGACTTCGCACGAGACATGTCTGCGACACCCTTCTCTGCGAGTGCATCATCTAGTTCTTTCTTAGATGCAAGGTTACCAATCGAGTCGATGACAATAACCACGTCATCCTCACGGTCAATCTCTTCTAGTTGATTCACTAGGTCGAACTTGAGTTCCTCGACATTTGCAATCGGTGTGTGCAGTACGCGGTCAGTGTCTATCCCGAACTGCTCAAAGTATGACTGCGGAGAACCGAACTCCGAATCATAGAACAACATCACCGCATCTGGTTTGGTGTTTAGATACGCACCTGCCATAAGTAATGCGAATGATGTCTTGAAGTGTTTCGATGGTCCCGCAAGGACAGTGAGCCCAGGCATGACACCACCATTGATAGAACCGGACAACGCGACGTTCACCATCGGAACGTCGGTCGGTACCATCTCATTTTCGTTAAAGAACCTACTCTGGGAGAGCGTCTCCGTCTCCTTGATTTTTGAGTTCTTCTTCAGTTTGTCCATTATCGACATGTTTGTCTCCAAAATCTACGAAAGTAATGTTGTTTACTTTTTCACGTTCATCAAGCTCATACTGTACACGATAACGGGTGTTGATGTCAAGAACTTTTTCAAGTAAATCAAAAGACGCCACGCCGTCCTCAGTCTCCACTGTAGAGAACCCAAGGAATGCCTTAGTGTCTTTTGGTAGACATGCGCCACCGAATCCGCGTTTACCGTCGAAGCCAGGGACACGGGTGTGACCCATACCGACGCGGTCGTCGAGACCTACTGCGCGAGTGATGATATTATAAGAACACCCATACGCATTGACAAGGTCATATAACTGGTTGAAGAAAGTCACCTTAGTTGACAAGTATGAGTTGATTGCATACTTAACAAACGAAGCCTCAAACGCAGTCATGCGATGATAGTCGTTAGACTCACAACCAGAAAAGATATCATAGATTTCGATTAGTTCTTGTGTCGCCTGTGGTGACCCACCGATGACATGATACTTTGCAGTCACGAAGTCTGCCTTCGCGTTCTTCTCAGTCAAGAACTCAGGATTGTATGCGAAACGGTCTGTCTCGCGACGACTCATCGAGTTATAGAGTCGCGTGATAACGTCTGGAGTAATTGTTGATTTAACTACTACCAATGCGTTACTGTGTTTCAAACACTTCAACACTGCGTCTTCTACGATAGTAGAATCTACGTGGCCCGAGTCCAATGACGGAGTCGGTGCACATATAAAGACGCAATGAGGGTCGTATGACTTGAGGTCATCAACAGTCGTGTTGTATTTGGGGTCAATCAGTTTGAAGTCCAGCATCGGATGCGTAAACGCATACTCGACCGCCTGACCAACAAACCCATGACCCACAATGCCCATCCGGAAAGGATTGCTGGGACTCAATGGTAAGTCGTTAGACATTAATCTACCTCATTATAAGTTTTGTACCATTCATAAAAACGACGGACACCTTCCCCGATACTTACCTTGGGTGAATATCCGTACTTTTCTAGTTTCGCAGTGTTACTCCAAGTCTCCTTGGTATCTGCCGGATGCTTAGGTGCCAAGTTCTTAATGGCCTCTTTACCCGTGTTCTTCTCAATCTCCGCAATGAAGTCCATCAAGTTGACTTGTTCACCTCGGCCGATGTTGAAAATTTCTCCCGAAGGAATCTCTGCGTGACGGATAACGCACTCGATACCGTCGATGATGTCATCAACGTAAGTAAAGTCGCGTTTCATATCCCCGTAATTATACACGGTAATTTCGTTTCCTGCAAGGATATTTTTTGTAAAATCGAACAATGCCATGTCCGGACGACCCCATGGCCCATAGACCGTGAAGAATCGCAGACCGACTGTGTTCAGACCAGACGATTGCATCTGACACTCATTCGCCCACTTGGTGTATCCGTATGCGTTCAACTGTTTACCTGTCTCTTGACCTTCTGTCCACGGAGTCTGAGACCCTGCATATACACACGACGTTGATGCGTAGATGATACGCACGTCGGGTAGATGTATCTTACAGATATCGATAAGATTCTGTGTGGCGTCAATGTTGTTCGCGTGATAGTGTTTCTCTTTACCTAGAGAGTCACGTACACCTGCGAGTGCAGCCAAGTGGATGATGACTTGAGGTTCGAAGTCTCTCAACAACGCCTCGGTCTTAATGTTGTCCTTTAAATCACAACCCCAGATGTCGAGACCAAAGTGAACCATACGGTCACGTTTGAGTTGCGGTTCATATAAGTGATTGTTGAAGTTATCGATGCCCTTGACGGTATGTCCTGCATCCATTAAACTTTTTGCTAGTTGCGAACCAATGAAACCTGCCGCGCCTGTTACTAAGATTCTCATTTACTTACCCATTCCTATAAATGTATTCAAGTGCCCTATCTGCCTCTTTCGCCATGGGCCTGGACTCGTACCAGTTACCCGTGTCACGGTCGAACTCGCGACAGAGGTCCTCTATTTGTTTTGCAGAGATGGGATACCCCTTCTCATATGCATTACCCGCAATTGCGACCATGATTGCGTACATACCACGATACCATCCCTCACCCGTGATTTGCATGTATTTCGCACCCATCTTCTTAGGCCAGAAAGGACAATCACGGTATGATGACCATCTGTAGTCGGTGTTATTTAGACTATCCTTACGGTGTTGTATTACCGCAGATGCAAGTGCGGGTGGTAGTCTATCTAGGAAAGTATTACCCGTCTTCTCATGGTACGGATGTTTAGCCATCAACTCTGCGACGTTGATTGGATTACCGGAGTTGGTGAAGAAGAATGAGTGTGCATCTGGATACTGAGCGGGCACATAATACATACGCGCCAAGTCTTTGGTCTGCGGGTCACCTAGTTCACCCAACTCAGTATTCAGTGCATACCAAAACGCCTTGATGTTATCGTGTTCGACGGGTTCGTCAAGTTTAAATATGATGCGGAACTTGGGCATCCCCTCACGAGAACTTGCAGTGTTGTAAACCACGTACTCATACTGACCAAAGTCCTCGCGAAGGGCGTCCTCTAAATCCCGAAGAGACCCTGCAGTATAATCGTGGTCATCAACATCAACGGCAGCCCAACCAGCCCAATGAGTAACAGCTCGATTAGAACGAGTCTCGCCGTCTGTGAACACAGCAGGAGTAATAAGAACAGAACTGTCGCGACCACCTTTTTGCCCTCTCTGATTGTACAGACCATTAAGCGTACGCACGAACTTAGTCCACGAATCAAATGATACGCGGCGGTGCGTCTTGTTGTCGTACTGGTTTTTGAATATAGTTAATTCATACATGTGCTGTATTATATCATACACTTAGTGTATGAGTCAATTGAAAAACTGCTCCAAGGAAGTCTCAGAGTTCCCCACGTTACGACTATTGTATTTAATGTTTTCCAACTCCAAAACAAATTTGGGTTGGTCAATCTTTTTCTTAGGTGCAACGGTCGCATCGAACCACTCTAAACTATCATCTTTGGGATATTCACCCAACGTCCAGTTCATTGTGGATTTCTTTAGGAGTCTCTTCGCATTCTTGTTCAGTGGATAAATGTATCGAAACATATAACCCTTAATTCTCGATATACCCTTAGATACCATAAAGTCAGACGTTAACCAAAAGACTTTATCCTTACCAAGAAGTTGTGCGTTTTCTTTGCACAGAGCCTTTGTTGAGCGAGGATGTAGTTTCTCACCATTTTCCATCATGTATACATCGGTAAGGTATTTCTCACCAAAGTAGAAGTTAGATGCCTGATATACATAACCACACTTACCCATGATACCATCGGCCATGGTGTAAAGAAAGAGACAGTCAGTATTCTCTTTCATCCACTTGACCGTGAGAGACATCATCTGAGACTCAGAGTTCTTGGGCATGTCATCGTCCATGCACATCTTACCAATCTCAAAGTAGTGTTGAGATTCCAGACCCTCAAACATTTTGTTGATGGTTGCCTTAGGCTGAGTGCCCCAACCAAGAGTCAGTACACCACGTAACTCATCGTCAAGGTAAAATCCCAAGTAGTGTTTGGTGAGTCTAGGTAGGACAGGTGAGTAGTGGTGTTTCTGGATAAAGTCAATCGCAATATCCTTCCTAACCTTTTTGCATATTAAATCCAGTTTCATAGGGGGAGTATACCACACCAGACTGTTATTGTCAACCGAAAAAGTCCTCCAGTGATGCCTTGGGTTCTGCCGACCACCCTACTGCATCTAAGATTGGTTCGAGTGGGTCAAGAAAGGTTTTCTCGAACATCATGTCGTAATCGATGTGAGTATGTAGACCTAGTTCTTTCGGAAGGTTTAGGGGGAACGACACCACGTTTTCACCCAAACGATTAGGGACACGCAAGTAACAAAAACGAATCTTCTCACCCTGTTTCACAAGTTCAACCTTGTTCTGCAGACCAGCCTGTGCGATTGCATTATTGAAACACAAGGCACCACGGACATGGATGGGTGTACCCTTCTTGTACACGGTGTCGCGGTCAGACCATTTGGTGAGGTCACTCACACCACGAGGGAACGACACATCCTCAGGCGGGAGAGCTTTGAACCCACCCTTGAAGTCGCGGATAAAGTTTTGCGTATCCGACTCCGTCCCCTCAATGATAACGCGGAAGATTTCTTTCATCTTGTCGCGAACGACCGCAGGCGTGGAAGACTTAATCGCCTCGATACCCATCATCTTTAGTTTTGGAGTCGCGTATGCCACGCCCTCGTTGTTGTGGACGTTGAGGATGTATCGTTTCTTCGCCATCCAAATACCACGGTCCGCAATCACCTCGCGTCCCATCTCCATGCGATTGACATATGCACCAGTGACCTCGGCCATCTTATCATATGCCTTGCGCAGTTGTTTCTCGAAATGCGTAGAGCAAATCTTGTCAAGAAACGCAACGGGGTTTTTAGGTTGGAACTTATCGACCAGACCACCCATGCGAATGTAAACGGAGTCGGTATCGATTGCGACGACGTAGTCTTCATTGGTTTGGAGTATACCCTGCATCTCAGTGTTCACTGCACGTTCTGCCCACTTAATCGACAACTGGCCTGCAAGGGTGATTGACTCTGCAACGCGTTGGTCGAAGTAACGGAAATACTTGTTACCCAACGCACCATAGAGTGAGTTCATCAAAATCTTAATCGCCATTTGCTGATTGTTGAGTGCAGTGATGCGATACTCCAATTGTTTCGACGGGTTCTTCTGCATCTCTTGTTCGGCCGCAAGCATCTGGTCCTTAATGATGCGACGTTCCGCGTAATACTGTTCAATGATTGCGGGAACGACACCCTTGCGTTCATGCGAGAACCGAACACCCGTAGGTGCGAGAGAGTAACCGTCTTCGGTCACTTTGGTAGTACCGTCAAGGAAACTATCGACAGAGATATTAGGAACGAGACCGTCCATCACCGTCTCGGGCGACATGTTGTATTGCACAATAATGTTAGGATACAGTGAGTTCAAGTCAAACGAACAGACCCAATCGTGCGACCCCACCTGTGGTTCTTTCACATAACCGCCTGGATAAGGTGTCTTGGTCTTTTCCACCTTGGGCGGGACAACGATATGTTTCTCGTTCAACATGCGATAGATGATTGAGTCCCAGATGTTGGTGGTCCCCAGAGTATCGGTGTAGTTCACACCCGCCTTGTAGGCCATGGTCAACACCAGAGAGATGAGGTCCATCTTCTCATCGAGACGGTGCACCAACTCAACGTCTTTCAGGTTGTAGTCGATAAACTTCTGGTAATCTTCCTTGTACAGAGTGAACAGGTTGCCGTGTTCTTCGTACGAGAGTTTGCGTTCACCCAGTTCGACAAACGCGATGTGGTCAAGGCGATACGATTCCTGTTGCGTGTAGGTGAACTTCTTGTAAACGTCAAGGTAGTCGAGTTGTTCGATACCTTCAAGGACATAGGCCTGATTCGCCTTACCATTAATCATGACGTTGCGTTCGCGAATGATTCCCCACGGAGACATGCGATTCGACATCTTCTCATCACCCGTGATTCTGCGTATACGGTTGACCAGATACGGAATATCAAAGAACTGTGTATTCCATCCGGTGATGATGTCCGGAGTGTGCGTACTCCAGTAGTTCAGGAACTTGGTCAGTAGGTCAAACTCATCACTGCACTTGATGAAGAGAACACCGTCGGCAGGAGTATAGTCACCCATACCCCACACCCAGTAGGTGCCGTCGTTCGCACGGAGTGCGATAGAGATTACCGGATGTGCGGCCTCTGCGGGTTCTGGAAACCCTTGGTCAGATGCGACCTCGATATCGATGTTGCAGACGTGCACCAACGAACGGTCGAAGTCAATACGTTTTGGAAACTTGCGAGTAATGAACTGCGCAACGTAGTTGTTGTTACCGTAGACATCGACGTTTGCGACATCACGATACGTTTGGATATATTCAGTCGCAGCCGACATGTCGTCAAACTGCATTTCGATGACGGACTGACCCTCAAGTGTTTTCCACTGACTTGCACTGTCGCCCGTCACATAAAGGTGTGGTTGGAAAGGAATTTTTTTCTTAATGCGCTCGCCGTTGCGAACACCCCGATAGTAGATTTGGTTGCCTCTACGAAGCACGGATGTATAAAATTCAGTCATGGGCACCATTATAAATGAAAAGGGGGTTGTTGTCAACCCCCCATGTGATAGAATTATTTTCTTGGGTCCGCAAGAAACTTCCTATATGTACCATTCTGTCTCAATGATTTGTGGTTGTAGGATGCGATTGACCTTTCTAATAGAATCTCCGCAGGACGACCATTGTGATTTCTAGCGTTATGCTTAGACTTTATCAACATATCAGTCGCATGACACAAAAGTTGAAACATGAAAGTCGAACGTTGTGAGTTCGCCATCGTATCTGAATGTTGTTTAAAAAACTCACAGAAACTTTTAGTAAGGGCGTACGATTCCCTACCGACAATTTCTTCTTTGAGATAATCTAAAAACTCTGTTGCAATATCATCTTGGTTTGTTAGATTCATGAGTGCGGCCCATGACCCAAAATTCCGAGCGAAATGACTATACTCACTGACATTAGTCATAAAGTCATCAATCGTTCTGGTACCTGCAACTACATTATCGGAATAAAGTTCCCAGTAAAAAATTGCATTTTGCAGAGTCAACTTTTCTAGGTGACGACGTTTTACAATATCACCTAGAACTGCAATTTGAGAAGACAGTGCCTCAGGGTATTTCCTACCAATCTCACATCCGGCTGTTCTCTTCTTTGCCTCTGCACCTTCAGTGAAGTGGTCAGGCAGTACACCAGTTACGACAGGGAGTTCTACTGTTATCTTCTGTTCGCGTATGATTACCAGTCTATGTTGACCCTCAGTTAGATGTCCATTAGTGTTGAAACGAATTGGGTCTCCGTCCCATATGTACCCAACGTCATTAACAGAATGTCTAATCCTGCGCGCTTGGGCAGATGAAAAAGGTCTGTTGTCATTATTACACTCATCGAGTATATATGCAGCCTTTTCCGGAGTCATGACGTAATGGAATGCGTCACGTTTCTCAGTCGCTGGGTCAAACCCCAGCAGTTCATCGTATGCCATATTTCGTATCCTCTAGTCTATGACGGTTAATGTTCATGTTCACAGATATCGTACATCTCTGTGCCACATAACTTGGCGGGTAAGCGTTTGTACTTGAAATGCTTCATTTCATACATCCACTTATAGTGCGCACTATATCTACACAGATACAACTTGTTTTGATAAGATGCAAACGGTACAAGTCCCTCCCCGCGAGACAAGTACTCTATGGTCCCTTCAGTGACCCCAGGCCATCCGTTACAGAACCAATCATCGACGATAACCACACCGTCCCGCGTTACTAACTTCTCTGCAAGTCGCAAGTCGTTTAGTATATGGTGACGATGGTGTCCCGCGTCGATAGAAATAAACTTGAATTTATGACCATCAAAGTGTGATGGGTCCAAACTCATTGTGTCTTCGTTTATAATCTGCACGTTGAATCCGTTCCAACGTTTGTCGTATTTTTCGACGTTATTTCTAAATCCTAATGCTTGATTGAGACAGTCACCACCAGAGTGGCTCACATTATATTCCTGCAACTTCCCAAAGATATCGACCGCGTAAGACGTGCCTTCGATGACTGTCATGTTGAGTGGGATGAACATTTTACCCAGATGTACACCCAATTCTAGTACACCACCACCAGTGTTAATCTCTCTTTGACCTAACCAATCAATCATCTTGAGGTCACCTACCGACAACCACCCTGCAACCTCATCGAGTTGTGACTGATACTCTTTCAAAAACTTACTCTTGATAGAGTACGCGGCAAAGATGTCAACATCCTTATCGTTGGAAGACCCCTCGTAATCTCTAGGGTTAGGATTGTTGGTGATATGTAACATCATTTGATTGCAATCGCCCCAACGAATAAATGGTTCTGCCAGAACGGTTGAATCTTCTTGGCGTCAAACCCTGCAGTCATCAACAGGCTATGTATTTCTCTCCACGTGTTTGGTTTCAACATGTGACGCAGTTCAACTTCTTTCGATAGTATGTCATCACCTGTAAAGTGTTGACGTTTGTGGTCATAGAACCGGAACGTCATAATCTCCTGAATTCGTGCACACTCACTCACAGTCTTCTCTGCGAAGATGAACGCACCGCCCCAATCCAAACCTGCGTATATCTGTTTAAGAACATCTCGACGACAATGCGGTGGCATGAACTGTAACGTGAACAACGACGTAATCAGTGTGCAGTTGTC
>JAYQEC010000001.1:30745-93038 GCA_038138645.1 Porticoccaceae bacterium
AATGCGGTGGCATGAACTGTAACGTGAACAACGACGTAATCAGTGTGCAGTTGTCGAAGGTGTAGTCGCGTACGTCCATATTCATAAACCGTGCGATACCTAACTCTTCTTCAACAATCTGTTCCGTTCGATGGTCCATGGCGTCTTTGAAACCAGACGCGTACTCGACACCAGTGTACATTGCGTTGGGTGCAAAGCTGCGATTCTGTTTCATCATCTCGTAGATGGTCTTACCTGTAGAACAACCAATGTCCACAACTTGTTTGTCGTCTTCGACAAAGTATTGTGACATAGAGACCACATCCGCATGGAGATTATCATACCCGCGAATTGATTGGTCAATATGATTATCAAAACCTTCGTCACGGTGTGCGAAGGAAAAGTCTGGTTCTCTACTCATATAAGCCTCACGGTCTTTCATTGTATACCCTCAATACGTTATCATAAACAGACTCCGCGATTGACTTCATCATCAATGGCGGTACCATCCGTCCGATTCGTTCTGCCTTCTGATTCCACTTACCCGTAAGTTTGAAATCATCTGGTAGGGACATTATACGCTTTAATTCGCCGAGTGTCAACTTCCTTGGTTCAGCCCAATGGAATGCACCTGCAGTCGTATCACCATTACCCATCGCAGTCAGTGTTGGTGCGGGTACCTCAAGTGATACGCGTTTAAGATTGAAGTGGTGACCCTTCGGGTGATAGTCCATACCCGTCAACACCTTACTAGGGTAAGCCTCCATCTTAGACCCCGTGTCGCGCCAGTACGCGGTGCGTTCGAACTTCTCGCGTAGATAGTCTACCTCTTCTTGGTCGTACTCTAAATCGACTAGAGCGTTCTTGAGCGGGATGACATTACGCGACGGAGTTGGGAATAAGTGGTTCATCGTTAGGAAATTGAGACCCACTTCTTCTGCAACATCGTTGCGCACTGCGATGAAGATAACGCGACTGCGCGTCTGTGACACACCATAGTAACGTGCGTCCATAACCTCAGACACAACCTCATACCCAATGTTCTCGAACTCGTTCAGGATGCGGTTGTAATATTCTTTTGCCTCACCGATAGTGAGACCCTTTACATTCTCTGCGATGATGACCTTAGGCTGAATCTCGTTCGCGACTCGCAAGAACTCAAAGAACAGGTCTTCGATGTTCTCGACGACCATACCGTCAGAGTAAGTCTTGGTCTGTCCCCACCCGTCAGAGTGGTTACCACCCTTGGAGTGAGACAGTTTACCCGCAACAGAGAATGCAGAACAAGGGGGCGACCCGTCTAGGATATCCAATTCACCCTTCTGCAGACCTGTGAGGTCGAGAAAGGATTGTCCCGTAAGTTGTTTGATATCATCCGGAACGATAGGAGTGGTGGGATAGTTGTCGCGATAGGTGTTTCGCGCCTCTTCAACAAACTCATTGATAGCGAGAATGTCACCACCCGCAAGACGATAACCCGTAGACGAGCCACCACCTCCCGCAAACGTAGATATGACGCTGAACTTTTTCTGTGCGGCAGCGTCATAGACATCTTGTAGTGTATATGGTCTGTACATTCGATACCTTTAATAGTTACAGTGCACATTATATAGCACTGAGATAAGGTTGTCAAATGTTTTTTAATCGATTACGTGAAAAAAATTATGGCGAGTCCACGGTTCTTCAATGTGACGGTCACTATACCCGTGATGGTCTTGAGTAACACATAGACGTTTTGAAATCACCTGAGTCGTCGGTGTTGGGATACCTCGCTTCAGCTGGTCCATTCCGTTAAACGGAGTCCCGATGTGGCGACAGACCGTTAAAGTGTCACAGTTGTGCCATGGGAAAATCGCAGTGTTGTGCATACCAAAGTAATCATTCTCTTCAAGGTAGTCCGTGGTGAATGTGCGAAACAAGCGTTGCAGTGTACAGTATGGACCACAGTTGATAGGGAAGTCTCTCTTGGACAGTATGTGGTACATCCAGTGCGCGGCACGTCTGTCCATAGCGTACATGCCCATGAATAGACCAATGTTGGAGTATAACATATTTGGTGCCATAGAGACAAGTGCCTTAAAGACACCGTAACGTTCGGGTAGTAGGAACGTGTCATGTTCAATAATCCAGAACATCTCATCCTGCTCACCCTGTTGACGCATCAACTCCCAGTGAGAACACATCCCAGCTTTCTCTGTTAGTGAATGGTCGTCCTTGTTCTTACCAGACGAAGTGTCTAATGACATGAGACTAGGTGCCCAGTTATATTTCGCACAATGTTCGTCAAAGTCCGGACTGTCCGGAGTTATGGCGTCGAAGGTCTCAATCGATTCGATGTGACCATCACGTAGTGCAGGGGCAAAAGACTCACGAGAGATTGCGGCATATTCCTCCGACCTCGCGTCACCCTTCATTACAATTTGTTTTACCTTCATACCATTATTCTATCTTGTGATTGGTGTCCGTTGTGCGTTGGTGGGATATGGTCCCTATGTATATATTCCCACGCGATACTTGGACGATACGACGCACTCGTATTGCGATAACACCCATGAACTAGATTTGGATGAAAGAATATCACAAAAGGTTCGTTGATGTCAATATCTATTATGTCTGGTGATTCACCCACGTACATCCAATTAAATACACCGTGAGACGACTTTGTGTGAGACCGCATCTCATGGTGTGAGCCAGGGATAAGTCGAAGACACCCTCTCTCCTTGGTCGCTCCGTGTACAAAGAAATCACAACTGACTATACAGTTCGGGTCTCCATTGATGTAATGGTTGTCTTGGTGGAAGTCTACAGAGAACCCATCTTTAGGTGGCATAGGAAAGAATTTAGATATGTAGGTATCTATTCTATCATGTTTTAATAACGTCTTTGCAATAGGCACTAGGTTTCTATGGCGACCAAGTCTACGGAATACTCCGGAACGCATCATGGCTCCATCTAACTTGCACGGATTATTGGGTGCAGTCATGACCCAACTATCTCCGTTTTGTGTTCGTCCTATACCCACTTCGGTCAGTCGTAGACACTCCATGTGAATTTCTTGGTGTTCTTCAACACCCATAAAATCTTTCACTATAACATAACCAAGTTCATCAAATTTATTGATATCGTAATTCATTGATAAACTCTTTAAGTGCACCGTGTTCTAAACGGCAGTGTATAAACTTAGTATCTGGTGTTCTATAGTCATGTCTTTTTACTCGCCAGGCCCCATATTGCTCCCAGTATTCATCGAATACATGTGAGTTCCACTCTTGTCCCAATAGTTGTATGTCTGCATCATTCCCGTAAAAAAGTTGTTGTAGGAACGGTTGGTCAGTCAAGAAGTATTCATTGACCTTTATGGTTCGCATGTGGTTAATGTACTCAGGAAGGTTATACCAATCACGGACCTTGCGTCTCAGTTCTTTTGAATACAAACAGACACCTGCGTTAAGGTTCTCGCGGATATATTGGTGAAAGGTTTTCCAGTGTTCGAATCGCTCACGAGTGATAGGACGCATCTCATCTAGGAACGGTTCGGGTACCATTCCAACCTCCCTCGTGAAGGTGTCGAATATGTTGTCGTCGGTGATAGGAAAGATGTCAACGTCCGCGAACATAATCGTGTCGTAGTCGTCGAACTCATACTCAAGTAACGGTTTGAGTGCACCAAAGAAGTGGTCATGACCGTTGGTGGTATAATTCCTCGTTGCGAGGTAATTTGTGTTCTGTTCGAATCTATACTCTACACCAATGCGTCGGGCGTATGCAGCCATTGCATCAACCCCTGCAGAAACTTCGGGAGTAATATCTCCGTCCCAATACTGATAGATTAGATTCATTTCAACACCAATGAAAAAGGGGACTTACGTCCCCTCTTTATTTAGACCAATTGTTGGACACAGAACGCTATCACAAACACACTTGATAGCGATGCGACCACCCAACCCATTTCTTCTAGTTTAGAGTTAGGTCGGCTGCTCTTCTCCATTATCGTTCTCCTCGTATAATCGATTGATTGCTATTTTACGAGGCTTCTGACTTTCAGGGATTATTACTTCCAATGCGATTGCGAGTAATCCGTTCCTGAAATCAGCTCCCATTACTTCAACATACTCCGACAGACGGAACTGGCGTTCAAATCTCTTCGTCGAAATGCCTTTGTGAATATACTCTCTAGTGTCGTCTACAGACCCTCGAATGCTAAGTGTACGGTTCTTTACTTCGATCTCGAGCTCGTCTTCCGAGAATCCGGCGACTGCTAACTCGATTAGGTATTGATCCTCTCCCGTCTTTAGAATATTATGCGGGGGGAACGTATCACCCGAGTGTCGTGCGACCCTGTCTAGTTCGTCGATCATATTATCGAATCCGACGAATGCTGAACGTGGGAACAGTTGTTTTGCTGTTAATGTCATGTTTTGACTCCTTAAATTTAAGCAAGTTATGATTCGACACCCAACTATTTGGCATGTCGATACTATATATACCGAACGTGTAGTTCAGTAACACTTTGTGCGAAAAAGTTACATACCCTCTATGGGTTATGCAGAATCATCTCCATCAAAGTCTGGATAGTCATCGTCATGAGCGCTGACTAATGGTACCGAATCATCGATAACAACGACACTGTCGTTCTCAATCATCTCGATGATTTCTTCTGTCACTTTCCTATCCATCTCTAAAAAGGCCATGCGGTCATATATCATGGCGAGATGATTTTTATACATGCTAAGTTCGCGTTCTTTCTCTTTCTTGTTCTTCAAGACCTTCGATAATGAAACAACTTTGTTATCTTTATCAGTCATGATTCGTCCTTAGTAGTACTGTGATGGGTCTGGTCCGCCCTCCACACCAAAAGAGAATGAGACCCTTGAGATTTTTGGAAATACTTGGTGATGTGTCCCACGTGGCAAGTATACGTACATCCCAGGCTCGAAGTCGAATGGTTCCTCGTTATTGATGCCCTCTACCTTGAGACCGACAGTTGAAATAACTTGAACCAAGAATACGTCCATCGAATCCTTGTGCCACGGGTATGACCCACTCGCTCGACCAAACCCACTAAACGCAATGTTAGTAATCTTGTTGGCGTGAAGAGCGAATACGTCCTGCATCTCCTCGTAGATGTTCTTCGCAAACTCCGGTGCACTACCGCGAGAGTGGAAAGAGTTGAGGCCGATGCGCATTTTGTCTGAGTTGCGGTCATACAACTCATCGGGATGAGAGTCCATCATTTCCATGAACTCATTCCATCCATAGGTCTCTTGCATGTTGAAAGGTAGACGACCTACGAATGGAACCTTGTCTTTGATGTAGTCATCACGGTCTTCAAAGATACCATAATAATCTGTCATAAATTAACTGTTACCGATGTTGTACTTAGGCTGCAATGTCCAGTTTGGTTTGTCACGATATGCGATAATTTTGATTTGACGCATAGGTGCGCAGTTTTTTGCAACCTCTTTGTTAAGAATAGTAACCAACCCCCAATCCTGAAGTAGGGTTGCGATTGTATTACGACGCTCGACATCGCTCACTTCTAGGTTAGACTTCTTCCCATCAAGTAGGAATAGTTCTTTGAAGTGGACGATAAAATACCTACCCTGCTTGTGCAAGATATGGCATGATTGGAATAGTGTGTTATCGCGTCGGGAGGCCACACCTATTCGAGTAAGAGTTTCTCTTACCTTTAAAAAATCGTCCGGTTCCGCTAATGATATCTCTAACATCATTTCCGGATTCCATTGGACTAGATTATTCTCTTCCACCCTTTGATACCTTCTTTTTTATAGTTGTTATTTCGTCTTGGGTCAAGATTGCAAGCGCATGACGCGCCTTGTCGTTACTATAGCCATAATATTCTTTAATTGCACCAAGAGACTCAGAATCAGTAGACTTATCCCATTTCGAAAATCGTTTTCTCTTTCTAACTATATTTATAAGAAAGTCGTTCTGAAGTTTCTCATCCAGATGATGTAACCTGTTCATTTCATTTGCAATGGCCACAGTATCCGGAAAATAAGACAAGGAACGGTTCACGATGTAGCTGTTATAGTATTTGGCGTTCGTCTCATCTTGGTCTATTAAGTTCACTTTAGTATCGTTGATACTTTTAAGAAAGTCGAAAGGACTTACTTTAGATTCGGTCTTCAAGTTTACACCATCCATTTTCATAATCACGTCGGTACAGCTTCTTGATGCGGCGTCTCTGCATGACAGTCACCGAATCACCGTACATTTTCAATGTGGTCTTGTTGTCCCATATATTTAACTGGTCTGGGGACAAGTTAAGTTCTGCAGCTTCGTCTAAGAATACCATAAGTTGGGTCAGTTCGTCAATATGAACAACCATATCATAATCACTTGGTTTACCCAGATACCACGACTGAGTATAAAAGTGATTATTTTTTATGGTCCCGTCTTCTATCTTGTCCAGAACTACGTTTAGCTCCGCGTCTAATGACGGTAGTTCGTCTACACGACCTTCCTTGATATATCTTGCGTGGTTCGCAACAATGTACTCACACGCGGATTTAAAACGGTCTACGGGGTCACGTCTTACTGCAATCCTGTAGCTACCTTTACGGAAGGGGATATCAAACTGGTCTCCTTCCTTTCTTACTTTATTTAATCGGTCAACACGACCGATGTATTCTCCAACTCCGCGTTGTAACCTATGGAGTTCTTTAAGAGTTGACATTCCATTCTTTGGACACATCCTAACGTCGATGTTGTTAGGGAAGTATAATACATTATCGGCCGGAGTCATCTCATAGTTTTTTGTGGTCACTATTGTTTTATCTCTACATTTGCCATCACTTCGGTGAGGCAGGCAACTAAGTTAAGTTCGTGGTCTTGCACGAACGCATTTTTATACTGGTAGTCACCCAGTATTAATACCAGCTGCGGGATACTAGACGGAGAAATAAACTCATACATTCTGTCATAGATTCCACGAAAGATTGCCGCGGGTTCTATATCTATATTATTCACAACCCAAGTGCGCATCTTTTTGAAGTTCTTTTCACGTATTGCGGTAAATAGTACCGTATATGGGTCGGATACATCGCTGTCTAATCCTACTGGACTATTCAGAGTACCAGAGATAGAACCCTTCTGACATTCGTTGAGAACACGTCTCCAGTCCGGTGCGTGTCGCATAATAATCTGCGCCACTGTATCGTTCTCGTACGCGACACCCTCAGTGTCTAGTATTATACGCAAACGACCCATGAATTGACCACACAGTGCGGCCATAGTTTTCTTGTCAAAGTTGAATTGGTACTTCGAACATCGAGAGTGCAACGGGTCAATGATGCGGTTCTCGAAGTTGCACGTCATGATGAATCGACAGTTCTTAGAGAACTCTTCGATGAACCCGCGCAATGCGGGTTGGGTGGACTGTGGGTTTAGGTAGTCTGCCTCGTCTAGGATGACGACTTTGTACCCACCGGACAGAGAGACAGACGACGCAAACTGTTTAATCTTACCTCTTAGGGTATCAATGTTACCCTCTTCAGAACCATTGATAACGATGTAGTCAAGTTCCAACTCTTCACAAATCGCACGGGCCACAGTGGTCTTACCTGTACCCGCAGTACCCGTAAACATCATGTTGGGTATTTCACCACCGTCTACAATGGTCTGGAATGTATTCTTCAGTTCGTCCGGTAGGATGGTCTCCGAAACCTTAGTTGGACGATACTTCTCTACCCATAAAAACTCTTTACTCATACAACCTCCATAATATAATAGCGCGATTATACACGAAGTTGATGCGGTTGTAAAGTGTAAACAGGGCCGCCCCGAAGGGCGGTCAACACTGGCAGTGATTACTTCTCGTTCGCGTAGGCGTGATTCACCTTTGCGTGGTGCATCTCATCACGTCGAACGTATTTGATCATGTCGGACAGTTTCGCTTCCGGTAGTAGATCGTAATACTCAATCGCAATATCCGGAGCAGGAACGTCTTCGATACGACCTTCTTCAATCTCGATCAAATATGCGGTATAACTGTCAACCGCCTCTTCTTCGAAGTACCCCACCATGCGGTGTGCAGTCTTCGGGAAGAGTAGATACAAGACAAGGTAGTAATGCCAGAAGATGGCTTGCGCAACAATGATGATGAATCTCTCTAGGACCGATGGGTGTACCACCTCCATAAAGAACATCAAGTGTTTGCGCTCGTTCTCCGCCTCCGCAAGTAACTCGTGTATCTTGTGTCCGTTACCACGTTGTAACCGACGCAAGCTCTTCAGGTGGGTCAACATCCCACCAACCATGCCTGGGACCCCTGCAACTGTTTCTAAAACAAGTGCACGGTGACCGTAGCGTTTACGAAAAAAAGTATCTGCGAAAAACCGAAAGAACGCGGTCATCGACTTTGCGAACCAATCTGATAGTTTGTTAGCCATATGAAATGGAGCTCGAGGTCGGGGTCGAACCGACGACCTTCGCATTACTAATGCGATGCTCTGCCAGCTGAGCTACTCGAGCGAGATTTCCTTTTTTCTACAATAGACCTTACTATGTATATGCGAGTGAAGGCAACTATAGAAAAACCAAGCGTGACAATGTTTGATATCCAGAATGGGTCTGTGATATTCCACATGTCAATAATCACATATAAGAAAACTATGTTCAGGGGATAGTTAATCACTGTCCCCATCAACACATGTATTGAGGTTTCTTTCGCAATACCTTTATCTAGTTTCACAGTTGTTCTAACAGATACTCAGGGTTAGACCACTGATAAGGGTCAGTTGGACAATCATCCATATAACCATCTTCAGGATAGAAGTGAGTCACTACCATGTCGTCAACCACCATCGCGTACCGCCACGACCGCTCACCGAAACCAAGGTTGCGTTTATCAACCAACATACCTAGTTCCCGTGCGAAGTCACCGTTACCATCGGGTAACATTTCAACATTCTCGACGCCGAGCTGTTTTCCCCACCGATACATCGAGAACGCATCGTTGACCGAAGTGCAGTACACCTCGTCGATACCCTTCGCGATAAAATCACTGTAGAGACGTTCGTAGTTGGGTAGTTGCTCGTTAGTGCACGTTGGAGTGAAGGCCCCAGGCAGACCAAAGATAACTACTCGTTTACCACCAAACAAATCGGATGCGTTCTTACGCACCCAAACGAATGGGTTTTCAGATTCAATAGAGTCATCTCTCTCACGCATGTGAAAGAGGACATCTCGTAAGATGTTGCCTTGCATAATATACCTAAATTTAAAAAGGGACGACACAGGCGATATAGACATAATAATGTATATTCAATCGAAGGTAAAGAAACCTGCGCCGCCCAAACTGGATTAGTCTTCTGCTGCTTCTTCCTGCGCGGCTAGTGCAGCCTTTGCGAGGTTCTCATAAAGTGCGACGACTTGGACTGCCTGATCACGTAACTGACCAATCGTAGTCAGCTCTTCACCTTTGAATGCGCCTCGCGCAACAATGGTGTCAATGACCGCAACGCAAGAACGCGCAACACGGTTAGAGAGATCATTTAGTTGTGATTGTTCGGGTGACATGTTATGCTCCGTATGTTGAAGATTTTTCTAATGCAATAAAGTATTCGGTTTCTGATTCGGTAGACCGTAGGTTTGAGATGAGCTTGTTACTCACTGAGACCTCATAGTCCTCACCAATCAATTTTAAGTTACCCACACTCATAACATAGTTGAAGTCGGCACCTTCAGGGTACTCACCATCAACGGTGATAGAGAATGAGTTAGAAGTAGAGTCCGCACTATCAACTACTGCAATCTCGATTGCACCACTACTAGGTCGAATGTTAATCTCATCGTGACCAAGTGCAGCCGATGCGCGTTTTATCTTACTTAGTGTTTCATTAGTGAGTAGAAACTGGACATCCGCAACAGGCATAACGATATCTTTCTTAGGTGCGGTCAACATCTCTGGGTCAGAGTAGAAGTACCGGACAGAAGAAAGACCACTACCATCACGGACAGAACAGTTGTTCTCACCAAACTCGATAGTTGGATTATCAACCAGATTAATTACTGAGAGAAACTCAGACAAATCGTAAATACCGAAAGTGGTAGGAAACGATTCTTCGATGACTGCCTTCGCAACAAGGTTCTTCGCGATAGACATGGTCTTCAGGGTGTTGCCCTCAGAGACAACGATGTTTGGGTTGATACTCGCAAAGTTACGCAAGATATCAACTGTGCGACTAGATAGTTCCATTAGTGATTCCTCGATTAAACATGGTAGCCATTATATAATAAGACATGGTGGTTGTCAAGTTATTTCTTTCATGCGACTAAAGTTCTTTTCCTTGTAGAACGACAACTTGCGTTCAAACTGTGCGTCCTCCAGTTCAGTCTTGTGAGAGATAACGAACACGTTCGTGTCTTCTTTCAATGTTTCAATAATCTTCATGAGATTATCGACACCTTCACCGTCCAACGAAGAGTCGAACGTTTCATCCAGTATCAACAGGTTAGTCGATACAGAATTCTTCATCTTGGCAATCTGTCGCCAAGTAAATAATAGAGATAGGTCAATGCGCTGTTTCTCACCTTCAGAGAATGAGTCGTACGAGAACTTGTCACGGAATCGTGAACGAATGGTCTCGTTGAAGCTCTCATCGAGTTCAAAGTGGACGAAGAAATCTAGTATCTGCAAATACTGGTTGGTCAACTGATTAATAACAGGGACATACTGTTTGATAATCTTAGTCTTGATACCAGTATCTCGCAGTAGTTCTCCTGCGATACGATTGTATGCAGACCGTTCGTTGAGCGTAAACTTCTCATCGGTTAGGTCTAATAGTTCTTCGTCCAGAACGTTCAGGTCCTTGTTGGCTTGACCCATGTCACCTGAACTATCCGCCATTTCAGTGAGGTCACCATTAATTTTGTCAATGGTTCTCTGCAGACGTGAAATAGTCTGGTTATTGTTGTTCAGTGTATTTTGGTCATTCATGCACTGAGACATACGGAGTTCAAGGTCTTCAATCTCCGCAGTGTATGCGGACAATTCTTCGTCCGCCTTGTTCATTGCGTGTTTTAGTTCACGCGCACGTTTAGTTGCAGCGTCCTTCTTATCTTTACGAAGGTCTTCTGCAATCTCTTGGTCACATGTGGGACAGTGTTCGTTCTCTTCGAAGAACTTGGCTTCCTTGACGACCTGCTTAACTTGAGATTGAAACGTCGCATAGTATTTGTCAAGTTGTTGTTTCAGTCCACGGACCTTAGAGAGATTATCTGTCAGTTCAGGTAACAACACATTGACCGTGGACGACAAGCCTGCATTGGTTTCCTGAATCTCCGCAATCTCTTTCTGCAACTCTGCAATCTCATTCTCTTTCTCTTTGCGATGTGCAGTATTGATGGCAGTTAAATCACGGATATATTTCTTCTGTGCATTTATCTTAGTTTTAACCACCTCAATGGAATGGTTGTTGTTCTCAAGCTCCGTTTTGAGTTGAGAGGTTTTTTCCTTGAGGATAGTGTTCATCTTCGAGAAGATGTTGATATCCAACAAGTCTTCGATTACATCCCGTCGAGAGGTTGAGTTGAGTTGCATGAACGGAATGAACGAAGAGGAGCCGAGAACAACAATTTGGTGGAAGCTCTTGTGGGACATCTGTAAGACGTTTTTCTCAAGAACTTCTTGGTACTCTTTCGCGTGTGAGTTCTGATTAATCATAGTACCGTCTTTCCAGATTTCAAACTTGTTAGGTTTGATACCACGGACGACGCGGTACTCCATACCGTTGACCGTGAACTCTACTTCACAACGGCAGTCTTTATTGTTGATAGTGTTTATCAACTGTGCTTTGGTAATCTTACGGTGTGGCTTCCCAAACAGTGCAAATGACAGTGCGTCCAACATCGTGGACTTACCTGCACCATTGTCACCAACAATAAGATTAGTTGGCTCTGTTAAGAAATCAATTTCGTTAAAGTAGTTCCCCGTCGAAAGAAAATTCTTCCAACGGAGTTTCTGAAATTTAATCATGCAATCTCTACGCTTTGCGCCTCAACCATCAACTCAGATACTAGACCCTTAATACGGTCTTTGTCTAGGTCAGTATCAACCTCATCGATATAATTATACACTAATGTCTGCGTGTCGTCAACACTAATGTTTACATCATCGACGTTCTCTCCACGGAACTCACGGAAGTCTTCCGCAATCTTGAGTTCGTGTATTCTCTGGTTGTTGATGCGTTCAATATACCGTTCGAATTTTTTTACATCTGAACGATTAGTCACTATAACTTTGACAAACTTATCATCAAGGTAAGACAAGTTTTCGAAATGACTCACCTCATTCTCATTATAGTAAATCTTGTGGTAGATTGTCAATGGGTTTTGCACAGGCTCCAGCGTGTAGGTCTCTGTGTCAAAAATATGGAAATACTTAGGGTCATGCGCATCGTTCCAGAAGAACTCCATCTGGGCACCCAAGTAATGAATGTTTTTACTGTGCGACTTCGTATGAAAGTGTCCGGACAACACAAGGTCAAAGTGTTCTAGTGGTTTTGGGTCCATGCCCTCTTTACAGATAAGACCTTTGTCCATTTCAAATCCAGCCAACTCGAAGTGACCCGCACATACAGGTGACTTCGTCTTAGATAGAAAATTAAGAATGTCTTTTTCGTTCTCAGGGTTTATCCAAGGTACTAACGCGACAGTGGTATCACCATACTTCATGTCCGTTGGTTCTTCGATGATGTTCACTTCGTTCATGTAGTGACCCATCAACTCCTTCAACGAGTTAAGGTTGTTCGTGTTTTTAAAATAGGTATCATGATTGCCTGGTATAATATCCATAGTGATACCATACTCGCGCAACTTGTCTAGGAAAATACGACGGTTGTGATTCAGGGCCTTGAGGTTGATTGTCTTACGGTTATCGTAGTAATCACCAAGGTGAAGAATCTGCGTAATGTTGTTTTCTAGTAGATACGGGAAAAAAATTTCTGTATAAAACCTCTCCTGATACTGCATAAAAATATCAGAAGAGTTACGGATACCGCAATGGGTATCGTTCAGTATAGCAACTCTCATAAAACTCTCAGGTAAAACTGTACAAAATACTAGGCAATTATACTATAGTCTAGGGCGTTTGTAAAGTATTTTATTCAAGGAACTCAGATAGGTCTGAATCGACATGCACTGCACGTCTCTTGCGCTTCTTCTCTTCTTTAACGTATTCCTTGAACTCTTCGTCCGCAGCCTTAACTGTGTCAATACGAAACCTCAACGTATCAACCAGTGAACCTGCAACGGGTGCAGTGTCGTCATTGTCAAACAAGAACTCAGACACATCCGCCTCTGAGATAAACTTCAGTTTGATGTCCTGCTGCTTCTTTTCTTTCTGGATACGACGCAGGAATGCGTACCAAGAAATCTGGGTGAAATATGCAAACGCGTTCGGTTTACCCGAACGTGTCGCAGCCTCGATATCATAGTTCTCAATCGCCTTAAGGCAATTCTCTACTGCATCCATCACCATCTCTTCACGGTAAGTGTAACGGACGAAGTTCGCCTTGTGCGAGAGACCTTCTGCAATACGCAAGAAACATTGCGCAATATAATCAGGCACCACCGGCACAGGATTATCGACTTCTTTTGCTTCCTGTACTCGTGTGCAATACGCAACGACCGATTCAGAAAATTCACGATTGTTTACGTAATGTGGTTTCTCTTTAGGTTTCATATACAACTCCCATTTAATACAGGCTATTATACCCTATTTTATGCGAGGTGTCAATCCAACACCTGTCTTATAGGCTACTCGCTGTCTCAACTCACTCGACGAAAATCTATGCGACCTATCATTAAAGTAATACTCAATACCGCGTTTGCGTCCAATGTCTTTCCCCGTGAAGTCTTTATCACGGTACTCATCACCAAGGATTTGTACATCGAGTTTATATAGTGACAAGATATCTTCGAGATCTTTCTCTGACTCGTAGGGAATAATTTCATCGACATAACGAATCGCACTCAGTTGAGTGTATCTCTCAACCAAGGACTGTATCGGCTTGTTCTTCGTATCCGGTCTATCTATCGTAGGGTCAGTCTGCAAACCTACAATTAAGTAGTCGCACTGGTCCTTCGCGTTGCGTAACATCTGCACGTGTCCGGAATGTAAAAGGTCAAAAGTAGAGCAGGTAAAACCTATTTTCATAATATTTTAAAAAAGTGTTGACAGGTCGCTTAAATTAGTGTATAATCTCCTTTAACGAAAGGGGAGAATAATAGCTAGTGTGGAGTGAACCCATCGGTATCAGAATCCATCAACCGATAATCATTAACCTCACGTAAAAACTCTTCGAAAGTCTGATTATCCTCATCTTCAGTTAAGAGCATAGTACCATACTCGCGGTCCCTATCAATTTGGTCAGCCAACTGTTCTAATGCAATCTCGTACTGCTCTATCATATCCTTAGACGGTAGAGCGATAGACATAATCTTGTCAGTCATCAACATGATTACGTTCATTGGTGTATCTTGGTACGTCATGAAATTGCGGAACGTAAAAAATTTAGAACCATCCTTAGCAGTATTCGACGCCAACATAAGAGCGTTGTTTATGCAAATAGACTCTTGGGCCTCATCGAGAACCTCACAGAGTATTTCTTCACCATTAGTTAGTTTGAGTTGCTTTATCGAATACTTCGATTTCATTGGTACTGCCTTTCATTGGTTTTAGGTCAATGGGATAGATTTTGTATCTGAACCCTTCTTTAGTATATATCTTGATTCTTTCGGCACTATGTTTCAGAGTAAAGTTCTTGTGAGATTTGATATGAAGATCGTCAGCAATATCAAAGAGCTTAGTAGTGCGACCGTCATCAGACTGACGAAGGCCACGACCAATCGATTGGAGAACTTTAACTTGAGATTTCGACGGAGTCGCAAATACAATATTATGCAGGTTGCGGATGTTGATGCCAGTGCTAAAAGTACCAAGAGAAGCGACGATAATAGCGTCATTTTGTTTCTCTACGATTCCTCTTATTTGTTCTCTGTCAGATGCAGCCACTTCACCGGATACGTAGAAGACCTTACGGTCTGGTCCAGCGAGGTCACGAATCATATCGTACAATACCTTACCGTGTTTCTCCACGAACTGAAACATCACGAGTGTATTACCCGTCTGGTCAATCGCGAGTTTACTAATGAACCGATTACGGGGTTCGTACTGCACAATGTAATCGAGTTCGTCTTGATACTTTTTGTCCTTCATGAAATGACACACATCATTGTGGTATCGCATGAGTAGAACAGAGATGTCAAGGTCTGCCAGAGTTTTGTCTTTTTGGAGTTCGACTGTGCGTGTGACTGTAAAGGTAGGACCGAACAATCCTTCCAATACCAGTTTATTGGTTTCGGTACCGTCGAGAGTACCAGTCAAACCAAATCTGTAACGTGCATTAATACACTTGTCCATCATGGTTGCAAGTGACTTGGCCTTGAACAGATGTACCTCATCACCGAATACGGTTTCGAACTGTTCAAACCACTCGCGTCCAAATTTATAGATAGACTGCCAAGTAGAAATTATGATACGTTTATCGGTCACCTTTTCTTTACCAGAATATATCCTGTGACAATGTTCATTCACGTCATACCCATAGTCTTCGAAGTCTTTGTACATCTGTTCTACGAGTGATGTAGTGGGAACGACTACGAGGATTTTTCCTTCGGTAACGTCATGACAATAACGCATTAGGTTATAAATGATAAATGACTTACCACTACCTGTTGGGGACAGTAGTATTGACCTCAATCGTTCTATTCCGTGTGTGATGGCCTTGTACTGGTAGTCTCTTGGTTCAAACGGGGAACCAAGGTTTGCGAGGTATTTTACTAGAGTTGGGTGGTCAATATCGTCTTTGTATGATGGGATACCGAACCGTTCGTGTTCTAAAATTTCTAGTTGGTAGAATCGGTCTGCGCAGAATCGACGCAAATGTGTGTAGAGACCCACGTTCATTTGTTTAGTTACGGTGTTGTAGAGTTTGACACGCCCGTCCCAAACCTTACGTTTATACGCAGGCATGAACTTGTAGCCAGGGACGAAAAACGAGAAGTACTCTCGCAATTCATTCTCCTGTGCGGGATGTGCCTCCACAGAAAAGTAACTGTGGTTGACCATCCTTATTCGTATCTTGTTATCCACCGGCCTCAAACTTTCGCCACTCAATCATATTCTTTACGGTTTGGTGTCTCCACTTTAGAGTGTCAACAATATCCTTTAGTGTATCTATAACAACTTTAAGGTACGCAATTCTCTCTTCGGACTTCTGTATCTCAGGGTCCGCATCATAGTAGAGGTCCATGTCACCCTTCAATATCTTCAGTCCATTGAACGGGTCTAACTCCCAGCCAGTTGCAACCAACTCTTCTTGGTCCATCTTACCGTTGTAATATTTCCACTTCTGCAACAACAGAGTCTTCTGTGAGTTCTCTGCGCGTTTGAGTTGCAGTTTCGCTAATGATAGATACTGTAGATATTTGGCGTGTAGACTAGGCGTCTGTCGTGATACTTCGTCAAGTTGGTGCTGAGGAATCTCACAGTCCTCAGCCCATTCCTTCTGTATAGAATCTAAATCCATCGTGTAAACCTACGGTGCAAAAGGTATAGTATATCACGGATTAGTGATGTAGTCAATACAATCTTGCCAAAAATCAAAGTCATGACCCAAGGTGTAACTCAGTGTCATGCGAAAACATTTCGTGTGTGCGCAATGGTAGACAACGTCATCTGACCCATAGGCACCAAAATATCCCGCCTTTAAATTCCATCCTGGCTCATCCTGAATGACGACTTCTTCACCAGTAGATGGTTCGATAAACTTGAACCACCCATCTCCTCTTTCGGACCATGTGAAAATGAGATTGTGTTCAGATGCGTTCGCGTTGTTATGCCACCCAATAAAACCATCGGGTGGGTAGAGTGTAGATAGTGCGCTGCATCGAACCCCCAACTCTTCTTTGAGTTGTTGGTCGAGCGCCTCCCACGTCTTACGGTATTCTTCGGGGTGAGTCCCGTTGTAGTGGTTTGGTTTGATAGGATAACAGACAGAGGTATCAGCTGCACCATCATGCGCCTCACCCATGTTGTATAGGGTTTGTAGGTGTCCATCACCACACCACTTATCAGCCTCACCTGCCATACGTTCGAACAAACATTCGTTCGTCTTTTCGGGTTGATAGAGCTCACGGTACGTGAAACGAAAATCTTCAAGGATATTAAGAACGTTAACGTTCCTAATCTCATATTTCTTTAAACTCATAATATCTCAAATGAACTAAACCTAAACGATGCGTCAAAGGTAACAAACGTCGTGTCTCCGACTGTTGAGGTGAACTCAATCGACCCAATCATTACTGGGATACAATTCTTATAACGTATCTGTCTGTTCGTGTTATTGTGACTGGTAAGTATAATGACAGTCACATCATTATATAGGTCTGGGGTATCTGGTGTATCTATGAGTCTTTCTAACCACGACTGCATCTCCTTGTATGCGGACATGTCTTCATCCACAATCAAATTGATGTTCAACTCACTGTAAGTAATCTTGTCACCTGCGACAGGTATTGCAGCAAACTTAGGGATAGGTATATCACGCGCATCAACAGACGAGCCAGGGTGTTGCACCGACTGCGCAAAGAATTCTAGGTTCGCGTACTTCTCGCGGTCGATGATGACACGGAATCCCGTAGGTTGCAAAAAGTTTTTGTTAGTTGTTAGACTCATAATATGTCCTCAGTAGTCCATATTTATACACAAAAAAAAGGGAGTCCGAAGACTCCCCTAAAATGACTAGCTTGAAGCCAGTTCTTTTTATTGAACTAATGGGACTTATACAGTACCAGAAGTACCCATGATGTTCGCTACCGAGAATGAACGGTAGTAGATGTTGTTTGGTGCGATACCGCTTGGTGGGGTTGCACCTACGAATGGGTTTGACACCATGCCGTAACGAGTCTTGAACCCGATACGTGGCTGGAAGTCATTCTCGCCAACTGCCTTGACCATCTGTAGTGGTACGTATGGGCAGTAGAAGATACCTGCGTCGTATGCGTTAGTACCCTTGTAGCCTACAGTGATGTAGTCAGCTGATGCATATGGGTCGATGTAGACCTTGATGCGACCGTTTAGAGTACCTGCGAAAGTGTTACCAGTATCGTCGATTGACAATGAAGTAGACATCGCTGGAGTGTAGTCCAACATACCAGAAGCTGCTAGTGCAGTTGCAACGTCAGAAGAACATACTACGACGTTACCCTTACCGCGACGAGTTTCTTTCGCGATTTGGTTTGCTTCACGGTCAAGTTGTACAACTAGACCCTTGAACTTCTCTGCAGACCAACGGCCATCAGCGTCTAGGTCTAGGTCGAAAGTGCCTGGGACATTGATGTTACCAGTAGTTGCACCTTGGATTGCAGTAGAGTTGATAGCGTAAACAACTTCACGGTTGATTTCCGCTAGAATCTCAGTTGACAAGATGTTCGCCAACTCAGTTTCAGCGTCTAGGCCGTGAATCGCTTTCAAGTCTTGTGCAAGTTCTAGCGAGTATTCCGCCTTCAATGCACGTGACTTAGCAGTTACAGTCGCCTTCTCGATAGTGAAACCCATCTCTGAGAAATCGCCTGATGGGTTGCCGTTAACGTCAACACCGCCTGCGCCTAGAGACTCAGCAGATGCAGTTGGCATCGCTTCGCCTGCAGGGTGAGTACCTTGACCAGAGAAACCAGTATCAGCTTCTTGGAATAGTGCTTCTGGTGAAGTAGTCTTACCTGAACCGTAACGTGACTTCATCGCGAAGATTAGGCCAGTTGGACCAGACATTGGCTGAACACCACAGATGTCATACGCCATTAGGTTTGGCATTGCACGACGTACTAGCGAGATTAGGACTGGGTCCCAGTTCGCTGCAGAACCAGTGTTCGCACCACCTGCTACATCTTCAGTGATGAAGCCAGACATTGCAGTGCGCTCTTCGATCATTGCGCGTTCTTGGTTTTCTAGGATAGCTGCAGTTACAGCCTTCTTGTGATGATCCGTGATAGTGCCCGCAGATTCTTCATTAAGAACTGGAGACCACTTTTCGATCAATTTGTCGAATGATTGATTCATTTCAGTCTTCCTTATTTTTTAGAGGTTTTACGTAGAGCAGTCAAGTAGTTCTCCATTAGACCGGATACTTCCACTTCTTCTTCAGCTTCACCTGAAACTGATTCTTCAATTTGCTCTGGGATTTCTTTTGAAAAGTATGATTCTTTGATAGTCGCAACTTTCTTGACGAATTGGTCTTCGCTCTCGAAGTCTACGCTCTCTGCAAGTTCACGTAACTTTTCTGCTTGAGTGTCTGCAAGGTCACGAGAGGCTTCAGCGATAATAGTGTTACGCTTGTAAGTCTCTAGTTCCTCTGCAAGTGAAATAGCGTCACCAGTAGTTGAGTTTAGTTTCTCTTCTAACTCAGATACCTGCTCTGCTAGTTCATCAACTAGGTCTACCTTAGACTCAGGAACTTCAACGTAAGACTCTACGAATAGGTCCTTCATTGAGTTCATGAAGTTTTCAGCGATTTCAGTACGTAGTCCGTTCTGTACCGCCAACTTGTTTTCTTCCATCCAAGATTCAACTACATAGTTTAGGTATGAATCTACTTTACCGACTAGGTCTTCCTTGATAGAAGATACCTCTTCGGCTAGTTCTTCAGCATACTGTTCTTCAAGACGTGTGACTTCTTCAGACAGCTTAGTCTTTACCGCTGCTTCGAAGATTACCGCAGTCTTTTCCTTGAATTCTTCAGATAGAGTCGCTTCACCTTCAACGATTGCAGATAGTTCTGCAGATGTGTCAAGTTCTGCTACATCTTCTAGCTCAACACCTGCCGCTTCACATACAGATTTGTACGCCGCCATTAGGTCAGTCTTCTTCATTTTTGAAGCAGTCTGATACATTGCGTTCAACATACCTGCCTTAGTCTTTGGTGGTGATTGTTTTGTCGTAGCGCCTTTTGCAGCTTTATCGACAGATGCGATTGACTCTGGCTCAGAGACAGGTTGTCCCTTTACAGATTTTGCATCGCCGTTAGTACCTGGCTCTTTCGCTTCGTCAAGAGTCTCCTCCGCTACATCGTTAGTTTCAACATCTGTATCGCGGATTTCAACTTCGACTTCTTGATTAAGATCAGTCATAGATGACTCCTTATAGTTTAGATTTGATTAACGAGAGGAAATTCTTAAACTCACGTATTTGCACTTCAGGTCGAACTGCAGCCGGTGCTGTTTTGATTTCAGTCTCTATCTCTTCAATCGCTTGAGGCTCTAGGATTCCGTTATTCCAAACCCAATCTACACCTTCCATTATACCATTAACAAATGCATCTGGTGCAGAGGGGTCCTGTACGATATCTACCGTACTAAGGATGAAATCCTCTTTGACGTACATTACGCCGTTTCTACTCTCAAGACTTCCCATTCCACGAGTTGACACGCCTAATTGAACACCGCCCTCTAGGAGACCTTTTACAATCTGACCCATTGGAGTATCCAATATTTGTGCCTTTCCAATCACATTATTACCTTCCAATTTCAAGTCAGTAATTAAGTGGGAAACTTTATCTAGGTTAACGGTAGGACCTTCTGGGTGATTCAGTTCACCGACGGCTCTTTTCTTGCTAACCTGATTTTCAACGTACGTGCCTACCGCCCTTTCCATAATTGCCTTAGGGTAAACACGGCCGTTACGATTCTTTTGATCTGCTTGCGCGAACACACCTTCAATGACATAGTTCTTCTCGCCGTTCTCTTTGGCTTCAACGATGCATTCGATGTCGTCTTCTACGTATTCGCTAATCAGTTTCATTTTATTTTTCCTAAGTCCTTGAGGACCTGTTTCGCGGTTTTCTCCGCCTCACGTTGTGTTTTGAAAACATCTACATTATCACCGTCAATCTTCAATTCGAAGCCTTTCGGCATCTTGGTGATGACAACCGGATAACCGCCCATCTTTTTATTAAAGACAGCCTTATTTTCTCTTAGTTGTCGAAATGTTTTCATAACACCCTCTTTTTGTATTATTTATACAAAAAAAATTTTTAACGTAACATTTTGTTATAACGTAATGCAAAACGCCCCTACAGAGAGGCGTGATACGGTTTTAACAAGGAATAATTTACTAAACGGACAGCTGCCCGATGTTTATCACTCTTCAGTTTCTACGACTTCTTCGTCGGTCTCTTCGACCTCAACTTCTTCAGCAGAACCAAACTCCGAGGCCTCTTCACCATACTCGACATCATCTTCGGTAAAGTCTTCCTCATAATCTGGTTCACCATTAAATATCTGTCCTGCGACAGCGATTTTCTCTGCGTCAAGTGTGTCCTGCAACTTGTCACCTAGAATATCGTTAAATAGTGCATCTGCATCATTAAAGTTTCCCGATGCAAGTGCATCGACAAAGCTCATAGTAGGGTCAACGGCGACCTCTTCTTCAGTAGTCTCTACGTCGTTGTCCAACTCAAGTGTTTCAACATCTTGTGATTGTTCATCACTCATTATTTACATCTCCGGTTCTTCATCTGCGTCGTCTCCGCCTCGGGAATTTTCTCCCTCAACTTCCTTACGCATATTTTCAATGTCTTCGTCATTAAACATCATGACGTTTTTCATTACCCACTCACGTGAGAAATATTCACCTACATACTGTGATATTTGGTCCATTGTCTGTAGACGTTCACGCAGAATCTCTGCGTCCTTCATCTCTGAAAAATGGTTATCACGGTTGTAGTCAACCTGTATTTCCGTTCTCCAATCTTCCCAATCCTGCTCGGTGCAGACACCCTTCATGATTAACTGTTTTTTTAGAACACCGATGAAGAGTCCTGAGAATTTCTTACGGAGACGGTCAATAAATTTCTGGAACTTAACTTCGTCACGGTTGATTTCCGTTGACCTACCCAGTGAGAACTGAGCCTCTTGCTCCAGACGATTCAATGGTACGTTCAATGAACGGTACAGCTTCTTTTGGAAATAAAGGATATCGTCGATCTGACCTAAGTTCTCGCCCCCAGGCAGTGTGCTTATTTCAGTACCACGTCCACCTTCACGACGTGGTAACCAGAAGTCTTCTAGCATCGACATGTGTTTGCGGTCATCTTTAATTTCACCAGAGTTCGCATCATAGACCACCTTGTTGCGGTAACGCGACATGATGTCCTTGATGTGTTGTTCGGCCTTACCCTTCGGTAGGTTACCCACGTCGATGTAGAAGATACGACGTTCTGGTGCACGTGCCATACGATAGATGACTAGAGAGTCTTCCATCATACGCAACTGATTGACCGGCTTAATTGCCTTGTGCATATATGATAGTACACGCTTCTTCGACGTGTCTAACAATCCTGAAGTAACATAAGATACGGAGTCGCTGGTCAACTTGATACCATTGTTAGCGCCTGCGCGTTCTTGGTAGATGTAAAAGTCATTGACTTTATCTACAAGTTTCGCACCTGTCTTAGGGTCTTTCTTATGTTGGATTTCTTTTACCTTGCGAATCTTGGTCGCATCGATAGGGCGGATTTCTTGGATGCCCGCCTTTAAGTTTAACTCGTTGACCACAAGGTGATGGTATAGACGACCGTCTACGTACCACGAACGAAATATATCGTGCCCGTATTCCTCGAAGTTAAACATTGAGACAATGTTGTTGAACTCCTCGGTGACAGTCTTTTTAATTCGGTCTGGAGCTTCTACTTTGTCCAGATTGAGGGTGATTGTGGATTCCAACTCACCCGCGACAATCGCCTCGTTCACGATATCTTCAATCGCAGCATCAACTTCTGGATGTTCTGCAATTACGCGATATTTGCGAATGAGCTCTTGATTGTCCTTTGCGCCAGTACCGTCAAGGTCGATGTACTGACCGAAATAGGAACCAGATGCAGTGACATAACCAGCCCCATCCTCATCGATTTTTGGTACGATGGATGGTGCCTTCTTATCTTCCTCTCGTTGTTTTGCGACTCGTTTTAACTCGAATCCGAACGCCTGAAAAATGTTGTTGTTCTCTGCCATGATGCCTCACATTACGAATGGGTGGGGTTTTACCCCCACCGATTCTATATGTATATCATATTTAACTTGTTGTATTCGCTTCCCAGTATTGCACTTGGAATTCGACAGTGAACTCTTCAATCGCTTCGTTCTCATAACTCACGTCTATCGAAGACATGTTGGTTGGGAAACAACCACGGAAGTTATAAGTTTTGACGACTGAACCGTCTTTGTCAAGTTGTTCTACAATCAAATCTGCTTGATATGTAACAGGGTTGGTTAGACCAGTGTTTGCACTGTGTGCATTGATACCGTTCATCCAACGTTCCATAGCGTTACGTACCTCAAAACCTGTATCGTTCAATACGGTTACGTTCCAAGGTTCGAATGTACGGTCACCTGCAATCTTCAACTGACGACCACGGAATGGAACTTCAATAACGTTCATTACAGATGCAGGCAACTGTGCAGCCTTACACATGAATGAAGTTAGTTCCGCGTCACCACCTGCGTATGCAGGGAAGTTAACGGTCGCTTTGAATAGATTAGAGCGTGCACCGCCGCCCTTTAGTTTTGCTTTAAAATCATCGACTCTAAGTGACATGACTATCTCCTTATACTACGCCAACAACTTCTTCAAAATCCACACCACTACGAACTGCGACAAAGTTTAGTGTCACGAAGTTGATAGAACGTGCTGGCTTGATGAAGATAGATGCGACGAACTCGTTGCGGTCAACGACAGCAGGAGTATTGTTAGTTTCATCACAGACTACTCTAAAGTCAGTGATACCTCGACGACCCTGAATCTCACGTAGTAGTGGTTCTACGATGTTTACAAACTCTGCACGAGTGAACTCATCGTTGAACTCAAACATTACGTTACGACCGGCAATTGAGATTGAACGCTCAATCGCTAAGAACATACGACGGACATTGATGCGGTCGAATGCAGACGGACGGTTTAGGAACGTCTTGTCACCAAATAGGATGACACCTTGGCCTGGGATGTTTGCGATAGGGTTAACGCCTACTTTATATAGCATGTCTCGGTCACCCTTGTCTGGATGGGCGACGATGTCAGTTACGCCTAGGTACTGACCACGACGCTGACCTGCTGGTGAGAACCATGGCGCTGCATTTGCGTCAGTTGCAGCCATAACACCCGCAGTAGACGATGCCGCTGGGATAGTAACATATTGGTCATTGTACTTGTCGTACACTTTTAACCAGTTGTTGTCGATGACAACGTATGATGAACTAAATGTTAGACCCTTTGCCCACGACTCCACTTGGGTTGGGTTAGATACCATAGCCCTTGGTGGTGATGCGACTGCAACGCAATCTTTACGTTTAACTGCGATAGCGTTTAATGCGGAGATGTCACCTTCGGCTGGACAAATTAGGAAGTCTACCTGTACGTCGTCTACATCTGCAAACGGACTGTAGTCGAATGTCGCTAATTGACCTGAGTCTGCACCGCCGTCGAAGTCTGCGCTTGCTGCACCAGAACCACCGAAGTGTGTGTTAGAACCTACGACAGCCTCTGAACCAGAATTTGCACCCCATGATAGTTCATCACCAAAACCACCGAACCATACGTATGCAGATTGTGCATCAATTACGTCCTTGATGTAGTTCGGTGAACCGTCCGGTGCCTTTGCATCGGCGGCGACTGATACGAATGGGAATGTCTCTAATACTGAGCCAGGAGTACCTGTGATGTGACCTAGTCTATCTGTTACAACTACGTGGACCTCATCATGGTGACAACCACGGTCTTCTGCGAATGGAGATGTCTCTGGCGCACCAGTAAACCAGTTAAAGTACGCCCATGTAGAGAAATTTTCAGTAGTCATCTCTGCAGTATATACATGTACGGACAGTGAGTTACCTAGAAGGCCAGGGTACTTTGCAACGAATGAACCTAGTGCAGTATCCCATACCATTGACTCCCAAACGTCAGCGTTCTTAACGACAACTGCTTGGTCTGGATTAGAATAAACCGCATCCACAGCAGGAACCGCCGGAGTGTCAACAACTGGATTACCGTCTGAGTCAAGAACTGGATTACCGTCTGAGTCAACAAGATATGTTGCAGGGACTTCCGGTTGTGCAGGGGACAGTAAGACAGCCTCGTCTATAGAAGTGGCCGCGTTCAGTGCGTCAGATGTTACTTGACGTACGACAAAAAGTGAACTAGAATATTTTAAAAAGTATGCCGCAGACATAAAGTCCACAGCGTTTGTTTTCGATGGCGCGTGGAACGTTGACGCTAGGTCGCCTTCTCCGGATAGAAGAACCTTTTCGTCAACTGGACCCCATCGAAAATTGCCTACAAATGCACCTGTAGTAGTTTGAACGTTTGGCGAAACGCCAGACAGATCAATTTCTCTTACAGTTACGGCAGGCGAAGCAGATGGATTTGATAATGCCATAACCTTTTCCTTTAATCGGTAGCGAATAATAAGTTAAACATAATACGGATTTTTTTTCAATACTTCTATTTATAAATTAGTGATTTTCACCAATCATCGGCAGGTGAAAAGTCTATTCCGTCTACTGAATGCCATCCCTGATTAAACGGGTCTGTCAAGTCTTGTTGTGGTATATAATCGCTACCGTCATCTATAATACCAAATGGGGGTACATCATCCTCGATTTCTTTCATGCGATGGTCGAACAACATGCGCTTGATATCAACGTCCGTAAGGTCACCCCAAGCCTGTGTACCCACGAAGTAACCGAACATTACAAGATTCATCATCAAGTCGTCGTGGTTACCATCACTCGCCTCAAACGACTGTCCCTTAGACACAAACGTTGATATTTCTAGGATGGTGTTCTCATCGACGACCTCTAGTTTGTTGTTCTCGATGATATCTTTTATCTGAGAACATCCGATACGTTTCACCTTTCGGTCCATCCGAATACCGATTGCGTCAGATTTGATTGCAGACTCAAGGTGAATGTTCTCGTACTCTAAGTCCTGATATAGACCCACGCACACGACCATTCCTTGGTCATTGTTCTCGATGACTGTGTACGCTTCGTTATACAGTGTCGCGTACTTATAAATGATATTAGGGTACAGGATGGGTGATATCATATTATTACGATATACGCATACCTGTTTGAACGGTGTCTGGCTTACGTCGATAATGTTGAACGTAGAATAATCTTGACCACGCCCTTGACAAACGTCAACGGTCATGATATATTGATGTCCTGCAGCGGGTTCTTGATATACTAGAAGGTCCCCACCCTCCAGACGTTGTATTGGTTCACGCGCACGTAGGTCCAAAAGAACCTGACCCTCAATCAATGTATTACCTGTACCAAAGAATGTATTACCGAATTCTTGGTCGAACTGCAAACCAGATGTGTTTGCAATTGTTTGTTCTTTCCATTTCTCATCACGGCCAGGGACATCCCACCAATCCACACGAAAAGGTTTGTATTCGTTCACACCTTGCACTGCACCTTCCCATATCTTGTGGTAGGTGTTACCGATACCGTTTGCGGTTGACGTGATGATGACTTTAGTATCCTTACCCGATGAGATTACCGGATAGGTTGACGTATAGAACTCGGCTGCGTTTTCAACGAACGCAAACTCATCTAGGAATAGTAGGTTGACCGACATACCACGAATAGATGAACCAGATGTTGCAGCCGCAATGATACGAGAGTTGTTGGAGAATTCTAGTGACCCCTTGTTCAGCGCCTTACAGCCAGGCTGTAGGAAGAACGGAAGATTCTCCAACATGAGTGTGACCCGTGCCAACATCTCACGTGCAGTCATCCCCTTGTTCGCAAGGATTGCGATAGTCTTCTCTGGGTGGAATAGTGCATACCACAACAGATACCCGACCGAACTAATCGACTTACCCGACTGACGACAGGCCAACACGATATTGAATCGGTTGTCGTTGAAGTGTTGAAACATCTCCTCCTGATACGGATAGAGTTTGAACGGCACCAGACCTTTATCAAGGTGCACGACTTTCACATACTTGCGACAGAAGTATGCGGGGTCTTTCATGCATTTCTTATACTCGCGCAGTTTCTTGGCGTCCCACTCTTCTGAGACACCATCACGCTTTACATTTGGATTACCTAAGTAGGAGTTCTTTGTGTACGTACTCATTCATCACTGTCATCGTGGTCGATGACTTTCTCATCCTGACCCTGCAACATACGCTGCAGTTCCGTTGTAGACCCAACAAACAGATTGTTGTTCGTTGTGGTTTTTTCAACAGAGGAATCGTCTTTCTGTAATTCCTTCTGCTTCTTATTCAAGTCCATCAATTTATCATTGACATCTGCGATGCCTTTAATCATATTCGACAACACTTCGAACGCACGAGGGTGTTCGCTCTCACGTGCGACCTCAATCATAAGTTCTAGTGACTCACGACCTTTCTCTATGAGGTCATAGTAAGTGTCCCTAGAGTATTCGTAGTCTTGTTCGTGGACGAAGTTCTTTTTCTGTTCTTCGTCAAATAGCGCTGGTGGTTTACGTGTATCTCTCGTCATTATACTCTATCCCGAAACCATAGTCATCGTCCGGACTTACGTCAGCCGGAACTGGTGTGATCTCGATGTTATAAACAAACTCATCTGGGTCCATTAGATGCAAGTTCATGTTAACCTCACGAATAATCTTGTCATCTTGTATTGGACCGTAGAAGTTCATTTTCATGTCAAAGTTTAAATTATATATGATAGTCCTACGTTGCTCTAATGGACCTTCAAAGTCATCCTGAAAATCGACGCCCGTTAAAGTGATTGGGACATCTTCTGTAACATCCGGTAGATCGGAAAATGGTTTTACCGATAAAGTATACTGCGGAGCAAAGTATGGTAAGATTTGTTCTACAATCTGTAGCGCATCATCTTGACTCTTTGCATATACACTCAACTGGAAACTAATATTATAAGGAACGCCTGTGTAGACTCTGCGTCGTTTAGCACCGTCCGCGTCTTCCATCGACGATGTGAAGCTATTAATTTTAGGTAACTGTCTCTGCGCATCGTACGTCATCGACGTAATCTCGAAAGACATACGAGGGAGTTTAATCGCAACTCTACGTTCTGCTTCCTCTCCCTGTGACATCTCTTCGAGACGCTCCATGAAGTTACGTTTAGGCGCATACGACAACGGGACCTTGACCTGAGACATCACGGTACCGTCTTGTTTTGTTCTTAAAACATGTATGTTATTGAACAGAGACCCAAACACAGAAACACTTGTACGGACCCTTTTGTTATAAAAATAAGTCCCAAACATTACGACACATCTCCAAATGGATTACCCTCAGTGAAGTCTAAGAAATCGTTTTCAAAGTCATCAAAGATTTGATTCTGACTAAATGGTTGTATTTCATTAACGTCTTCGCTCACAGTAACAGGCATAAACGTTGCGCCCGAATCACTCTCAATCACCCTGTCAGTAGACCACTCGTGGTACTTACCATCGGTTGCACCTGAGTGTGCGATAGAAAGAATTCGGGTCTCACTATTCCATGATGCAACCTCGCCCTTCATCTCGAAGTCATCGTAGGTTTGAACCACCGTCTCGCCTATCTCGTAAAATCCACCTTGGCCTGATTCTGGTGCAGCCATCTGAACGTGGTACTGGAATGCGTGTTCTCTCTCCACGATATCGATGTCTGGAATACCAGTATCGAAATCTTCGTCTGAGAATTCGAATAGTTCGCACTGTACGCGGAATAAAGGTAGTTGGCTCAACTGATAGAATGGTGTTTCTGTTTCCACCAACTTAACCTCAAACAGAGATTGAGATAGTGGTAAGAATATCAAGTCCCCCTCACGTGGACGGAACTGATACTGCTCAGATAATCTGTCACCCACCAACTCTCTCCATCGACGACGTGCGATGACAAAAGTGGCTTGGTCACGTAATTCGATACCAAACTTAGTGAAGATATTAGTCTCACCATCAAAACCTTCAGTGTTCTCGATAAACACTTCGATTTTGTATGCGTCTGAAAATTGTGACTGAATACTATCAAGGAAAATGTCTTCACGTTCTACCACTTCTCTCGGTAGATAATAAATGTCCTGACCGTAAAACTTGATAGATTCGATTATCAAGTCTTCGTATAGACTTTGCTCCGGTCTATGTCCTTGACTAATATATGGATTCGTCGCCATGGTTTACCCCATAAAGAACATTGGGCCTTCCTCATCTTCTTCACGGAATTTCTCCATGACCTTGTCAATATCCTGAAGTGCATCTTCATAGATTTGACGAGCGTTAACGGTGACTCCGCCTGGGAGTGTCATACCGTCAAACTTGATAAGGTTTTGACCCCACTGCTTCTTAATTAGTGCAGTTGCATATGCCTTCAAAAAACGATGATTCCAAAGGTTGTTGTATTCGTTTACAGTATCGTCTGGGTTGCGCACACCGTACACCTCAAACACAACGTAGTCCCCTACCTCAAGTTTTGATGTACTGATATGCAAATTAATTCGGTTGTATTGTCTGTCAAACGTTATGACTGGTAACCCGCTCAACTTCATGTCAATCAAAGACAAGTGTTGTTGCATTTGTTCGTAATATGCAAGGTCACCAAGAATACCACGGCCGTTGACGAAGTCACTGACAGTAAATTTCATGAACTGCCATGCGTCACTGAACCACCCTGTCTGTGCCCCTGTGTAAGATACAGGCAACATACGAACAACACTCAGTAGGTCCATGTCGTCTGGGAAATCAATATACTTATTGGCGATATCTTGTTCAGTCAGTTGATGTTGCAGATAAAATCTTTTTGAGCCATCTGGATGAAACTCACGGAACCACTGGACGGCTTCGTCAACACGGTCGTCTAGTTGTTCTTCATCAATGTTGATATCCACCACCGGATGCCCTAGAGAGCGTAGGCAATAGTCTATCAATTCCTCTTTACTTGTTGCGTACATTGGATGGTCTCATGGTTGAATAATACTATTTATACGTTTATTTATATCAGCAATAAAAAAGGGGACCGAAGTCCCCTTTCTACACATATAAAATGTATTAGTTAACAACAGTACCGTTGATATCGTAGATGTCAATACGGTAGTGTGAACCGTGTTGTCCGTCTAACTTATCCGCGTTTGTCGCGTTGTCTGGAGTTACCGCACTCTCAACTTCAGATACGTCTAGTGAGAACTTACCAGTTGACTCATTGTAGTCGATGCATGAACCTGCGTCTGCAGATACACATCCACGTGCACGAGCCTCAGTGAAGTATAGGTTCAATGAACCTTCTGAGACGTTATCTGTATCCCATGCCTCAATCGCATCCAAACGTCCGCCGTGTAGGCCTAGAGTAGTCTGGTTTTGAGTGATTAGGGTACCTAGTGAGTTGTCTGCGCTCTGGAATGCAGCGACAACCTCAGTCAACGAGTCAATTGCAGCCTGGTCTGTGTTAGACAAGATGCTATTGATTTGTGCCTGTAGGTCTGATACATCACTGTCACGACCATTACCTTCGTCAGTTATAGACGTAGATAGTGAGTCGATTTGTGATTGTAGGTTCGCGTCACCCTGAACACGTGCAGTAGTCTCAGCTGAGATATCACCTGAAAGACCTGATTCCGCGCTAGTTGCACGTGCAATCTCAGAAGAAATCTGAGACTGTAGACTTGTGTCTGCGTTTGCACGAGCGACAGCTTCAGCAGAGATGTCTGAATCTAAACCTGCCTCGACACCAGTCGCACGACCTACTTCAACGCCTAGGTCTGCAACAACAGAGTTCAACTCAGAGTGAATCTCGTTGATTGCGGCAGCAAGTGATACTGCAGCAGTACCTAGTACAGTTCCTTCACCAGAGAAAGTCTGTAGTGAAGAAATGTTAGTCTCGTTAGTAGAGATGCGTGGACCGTGGTTAGACAATAGAGAAGAGTTAGTTGAGGACAATGCCTGAACCGCATCCATCTCACCTTCTAAAGTACCAACACGAGTGTTGACACCAGAGATGGTTGAAGTGTTGCCAGTGATAACTGCTTGTAGGTCGCTGTCCGCATTCTCGAATGCATTAACAACTTCTACTAGAGTGTCTAGTGATGCAACTGAACCGTTAGTGATTGCTTCTACTGCAGCCTCGACCGCGTCGATTTGCGTCTGTAGGTTACCATCACCTGAGATACGTGCAGTAGTCTCACCCGCCAATGATGAAATCATTGCAGCGTGGTCACTATCATGCTTCGCATCTAGTGCAGTGATTTGAGTCTGTAGACCACCATCTGCTGCGATACGTGCCGCTTCTTCTGCGTCAACATTAGACTGTACAGTTGCAACTGCACCAGTACGGTCAGTCACTTCCTGTGCGATTGCAGCCGCGTTAGATGCAACACCTGCAGCGTTAACTGAGATGTCTGAATCCAAGCCTGCCTCTACACCCTGTGCACGAGCGATTTCACCGTCGATGTCAGATTGTAGTGATGCATCAGCTGATGCACGAGCACTTGCTTCTGCAGTGTCCGCGTCCGCACGTAGAACTGCCTCAGCTGCAACTGCCGAAGAAATATCTCCTGCAACCGCTGACTGAGCACGTGCGTCAGTGAAGTATTGGTTAGAACCTTCTGCAAGGTCAGTCGTAGATAGTGCGACCTTAGTCCAATCACTACCATCGAAAGTTTCCCAATAGTCGTTCGCTTCGTTCCAACGCAACTGTGATGCTGGAGAGTCACCACGCATAACACGTAGACCAGCGTTTTCAGTTGGGTTACCTGAAGTAACGTTTGAGTTAACGTCGATGATGTTATCTGCCAGAGAGATAGTCTCGCTGTTTACAGTGGTAGTAGTACCCTGAACAGTTAAGTTACCTGAAACGACAACGTTATTAGAGAACGTCTTATCTCCGGAGATTGAGCCTGCATCTACACGACCATCAACATATGCCTTAGTTGCGGCATCTGCGTCTGCAGTCGGGGTACCAACATTAACGACCTTGTGAGTCTGCATGTTGACTTGACCACCGAATGGAGTTGCAACCCCACCGACAGTAGAGATAGTCTCTCCTGCTGACAATACTAGGTCTGACTTGATCTGGATACTTTCGTCACCAGCGTTCAAGTCGATAGAACCACCGCCGGTTGCACCGAACGATAGATTCTGACCTGCGTCTGCGTACATAGTGATTGTACCAGAATTGTCTTCAAGAATCTTAGTACCGTTTAGGTATAAAGACCCTGGGCCGATGTAAACATCTTTCCAGACCTTATCTGGTGAACCTAGACTGTAAGTATCGTCTACAGATGGAACTAGGTCCTGCGCAATTGCAGTACCATCAATGGATATAGTTCCACCCGATACAGAGATACCGTCTCCGCCAGATAGACTGACTGAGAACTCACCAGTGCTTTGTTCGTATGACATTCCAGTACCAGCCTGAACTGCTGCACGAACACGTGCGTCAGTGTAATACTGGTTAGAACCTTCTGGAATATCTGTAGTTGACAAACCGCCAACGTTACCGCTTAGTGCGTCAACCTGACTCTGTAGGTTCGCGTCTCCAGATGCACGAGATGATGCCTCTGTAGTGATGTTACCTTGTAGAGTAGTATCTGCCGCATCAACGTACGCCTTAGTTGCTGCATCTTGTGCAGAACTTGGGTCAGCCATGTTAGTAACTGCGTTACTGTCCATGTCAACTTCAGCGGTCATCTGGATGTTAGACGAACCTGAAGATGTACTGATACCAGATGTACGTGCGTTTGCCGCATCCACTGCTGATTGAAGTGCAGCGTCAGCCGCAATACGAGCAGTTTCTTCGTCAGTTATTGCAGTGGCATTAGTTGCAATGCCGGTTGCGTTAGTGGTGATTAGAGTTTGCAAATCACCGTCTGCCCCTTGGAAAGAAGCAACAATTTCTTGAAGGGTATCAAGAGTTTCTGGTGACGTACCAAGGATGTTTTCGATTGAGACCTCTAGTGCAGCGACTTCATTTTGAAGAGGGACCAACTGGTCACTTAAATCGGAAACAACGGTACCGTCAGCAGCAATTACAGTTACACCACCGACAACCACTTCACCAGTGACATCGATACCGTTCTGTACTCTGAACTTTTTGTTTGTACTCATTTTTCTTTACCTTTGAGTTGAGTTACACTAATGTTTGTTTTCGATAATAAAGGTGGGGAAACCCCCACCTCATCAGTGTTCCATTATACGTCTACAGTAGTCTTGACAACCTTAACAACTGCGCCAGCCGAAACTGCCTCATAAGTTAACTCGACAGTGTCTCCGCTCATTTGTACGTCTGTATCACCTAGTAGAGATGAACCAGTAAATACAATACCGTACTCATTTATGTATGCAGTAGTGCCATCATGGATAACCATACACTCGCGTACTTCGTGTTCGCCGTTTAGGTCAACAGTTACGATGAACTTGGCTGCACGAGAAACAGTAGCGTTGAATGAAGATACTACAGCTGGTGAAGTACCAACTACAATGTCTACACCCTGTATTGCAGGCTTGATGTTGTCAGCGAATGTTTCAACGCCAACTGAGCCTGGGTCTAGTACGCCGACTGAGTTAGTTGACTGTGCAATAACAACCGCCTGAGTACCTACAGGGATTGCACTGTTAAACGTGATAGTTTGGTTTGCAGCATCGATAGAGTAGTGAGTGGACGGATCCTGAATAACACCACCTACGAATACAATCGCGTTTTGGTCTTGCGTGTAGAAGTTCAATGCGAATGTAGTCTGCGCACCGTCACCATTCATAGTTTGACGTTGTGCGTTGTTAAATGCCAACTGAGTTGGGTCGATGAATTCAATCGCCGAACCGTCAGTCTTAACACGTGCAACGAAACCTTCGTGTCCAGTGAATGAAGACTCGCTTACATCTTCTAACTCTAGGAATGCCTTACCAGTTGATACTGATAGAACACCAGTTGAGCTATCGTATGAAACGTTACCTTCACCGTCTACGTCGGTTACAGAGAATGCAGCGCGTGAACGTGCGTCAGTGTAGTATAGGTTGTCACCTTCAGCAAGGTCAGTTGTACTGAACTGTGAAATGTGCTGTGCAGCCAAACCTGAAGTCAATTGACCTACGTTAACTGCGTCAGCTGAATCAGTACCAACTGCAAGACCAGAAACCTTGTTTCCACCCATTGCAAGATCGCCGGTCATTGAATCGCCTGACTTGCTTACCTTACCATCGATTTGAGTCTGTAGACCCGCATCTGCCGCAGCGAACTCACCACGTACTGCGTTATCGCCTGCAACACGGTCGGTGATTTCTTGTGCAAGACCCGCAGCGTTAGTTGCGATGTCTGTCTGGTTCTGAGAGATTAGACCTGTTAGAGTACCGTCTGCAGACTGGAATGCCGCAACGATTTCTGTCAACGAGTCTAGTGCCGCAGAATCAGTGTTTGACGTAATGAAGTCGATTTGTGACTGTAGATTTGAATCTGCAGCCTGACGTGCACTTTCTTCCGCCGCGATTGCGTCAGCATTCGCTTGGATAAGTGCCGCCTGGTCACTCTCAACACCACTTGCACGACCGATTTCTGCATCAATCTGTGACTGAAGATCACTGTCACCCGCGATGCGAGCTGCGATTTCGTTAGTGATTTGAGTTTGTAGACCTGCCTCAACACCCGATGCACGTGATACTTCTGCCGCGATAGCAGCGTCTAGTTTCGCGTCTGCGTCTGCTAGAGAGACAGATGCGTCTAGGTATGAAGTACCAGTTGGAGTGATGTAGTTACCTGCAGTTGAAAGACCAGCACCTGCTTGAGTTGCAGTCATTTCAGTTTCTAGTGCAGTTGCACGAGATGACAATGTCGCCTCAGCAGACTGTGCACGAGTAACTTCTGCATCGATTGCAGACTGTAGTACCGTGTCCGCGTTCTCACGTGCAGTTTCTTCAGCAGCAACGATACCGTCTGCGTATACTTTCGCATTCGCTTCCGCAGTATCCGCCTTAGAAGTTGCGTCTGCCGCTGCTGACGCCAATACTACTGCATCTGCCGCCGCGAATTCTGCACGGACCGCAGTGTCTTCTGCAGCGAACTCGCTACGGATTAGACCTTCTTGAGTAGTTGCACGGTTAACTTCCGCAGTGATTTGCGCTTGCAGATCATCTACGTCAGAATCGTGACCATCGATACGTGCGACAGCCGCGTCTACTTCACCGTGTAGTTCGTTAATTGCGCCTACAGTAGTCTGTGAAACAGTTGCGAATGCACCAGTACCCATCTTCGCTTCTAGCGAATCGATGTCACTTTCGTTAACAGTTAGACGACCGTCTTGTACAACTTGGTCACTGTCAACACCCGCCATGCGGTTCTCTAGTGAAGTTGCACGTAGTTCAACTGCGTCCATCTCTGACTCAAGAGTAGCAACCTTACCAGTGTTGATATCAACTTCACTGTGTAGTTCGTTGATAGCTTCAGTAGTAGTGATTGCAACAGTTGCTAGAGTTGCAGTACCGACGATTGATTCTAGGTCATCGATATCCTGCTCTGCACCGTTCAAACGAACGTTGTGAGCTGCGATGTCTGAATCATGACCGTCTGCACGTCCTTCTAGGACAGTAGCGCGACCTTCAACAGCGTCCATCTCTGATTGTAGAGTATCGACGTGACCTGCTTCAGTGTCTAGTTCTGCGTGAATCTCGTTGACTGCAGCTGATAGGTCAGTTGCAACAGTTTGTAGAGTTGCAGTACCAACCTTAGTTTCTAGGTCATCGATGTCACCTTCGTTGACAGTCAAGCGACCTGCTTGAGCAGACTGCTCAGTTTCTAGTGCAGTTGCACGACCTTCTACTAGAGTTGCACGTGACTCAAGGTCAGTTGCGCGAACTTCTAGTGCGTCGATGTCTGATTCGTTAGTAGTCAAACGACCTGAGTTTGCAGTGATAACTGCTTGTAGGTCACTGTCTGCGTCTTCGAATGCAGCAACGATTTCTTGTAGAGTGTCTAAAGTCTCTGGTGAAGTACCGACAATTGCATCAACACGAGTAGTTACTGAGTCAACGTCAGTGCGTAAACCTGCCTCAACACCAGTTGCGCGAGTTACCTCTGCCGCTAGGTCTTGAGTTAGTACAAGTTCTGCCGCAGTTGCACGAGCGATTTCATCAGATAGGTCTGAATCTACTGATGCGATTTCTGCTGCGTTTGCATCTACGTCGGTACGTAGACCTGCTTCGATACCAGTTGCACGTGTAATCTCAGTGTCCAAACGACCTTCGATACGTGACTCTTCGCCAGTGGCGCGAGTAATTTCTGCATTCAACTGAGACTGTAGTGATGCATCACCTGCGATACGTGCCGCAGTTTCAGCCGCGATGTCTGAGTCGTTACCAACGATTGCAGCAGTGTTTGCGTCGATATCGGTACGTAGACCTGCCTCGACACCTGTTGCACGAGTAACTTCTGCATCGATGTTAGCTTGTAGAGTAGTATCCGCGTTTCCACGAGTTACTGCTTCTGCATCAATGTTAGATTGTAGAGTAGACTCTGCTGATTGCGCACGAGTGATTTCGTTTGCAAGGTTAGTTGCGTTAGTCGCAACACCTACAGTGTTTGCATCTGTATCAGTACGTAGTCCTGATTCAACGCCAGTTGCACGAGTAACTTCTGCAGTGATTTGACCTTGTAGGTCTGCCTCTGCAGCTAGTGCACGTGCCTCTTCGGCGTCAATGTTTTGTTGTAGAGTGTTGTCAGCTGCAATACGTGCAGTTTCTTCTGCATCGATATTTGCCTGAAGTGTTGTGTCACCCGAAGTACGAGCTGCAACTTCAGTTGCCAAGTCACCTTCTACTGCAGTGATGTCTGCTTCTGCAGTATCCATACGACCTTCTAGTGAAGTGGTGCGTAGAGATAGTGCGTCATCATCTGCCTGACGAGTTGCCGCTTCCGCTGCAATTTCTGCGTCAGTGTATGCGTTTGCTTCGCTCTTTGCAGTTGCAATACGTGCAGTAACAGTGTTACCTACAGTACCGTCAACAGATGCGTCACCGATTAGTGCCGCGTCTTGTGCGTCTGCGTGTGCGATTGCAGCTGCTAGATGAGAATCTGCTTCTTGGTCAGTGTACGCCTTGGCAGATGCAAGAGTTGCCGCATCGCCTGCAATACGTGCAGTTTCTTCTGCGTCGATGTTCTGTTGTAGAGTAGTGTCTGCAGCTGCACGAGTTGCGGCCTCTGCGTCGATGTTACCCTGTAGAACTGTATCTGCAGATGCGCGAGTTGTTGCTTCGTTACTGATTGCAACTGTGTTAGAGTTGACAAGTGCCTGAATGTCACTATCAACGCTCTGGAATGCATCGACAATTTCTGTCAATGAATCCAACGCAGCTGGGTCAGTATTAGAGATGATGTTGTCAACTTTCGCTTCGATGCGCGACTCTTCACCAGTTGCACGAGTTACCTCGGCTGCTAGGTTAGTAGTTAGTACACCTTCTGCTGCAGTTGCACGTGCAATTTCTGCATCAAGACCTGCTTGTAGGTCTGAGTCAGCCGCCTCACGAGCTGCCTGCTCTGCCGCTACAGATGCGTCTGCGTCTGCAATTGCCTCTGCCTTAGCAGTTGCGATGCGGTCGGTTACCGTGTTGCTAGCAGTACCGTCAACAGTTGCGTCACCGATTAGTAGGTCGTCGTTTGCCTTTGCAGATGCAAGAGTTGCAGCATCACCAGAGTTAATCAATGCAGTCATGTCAGTACGGACTTGAGTATCCGCTACTGCACGTGCAGTGATTTCATCTTGGATAGACTGAGCGTTCGCAGCTTCTGCCGCTGTTGCACGAGTCACTTCGTCTGCAAGACCCTGAGTTAGAACCGCTTCTGCCGCTGTTGCACGTGAAATCTCATCAGCAAGGTCTGATTGTAGGTTGTCTACATTACCTTCTTCTGTGGTCAAACGTGTATCTAGTGCGTTGTCGCCTGCGATACGAGCAGCTACTTCAGTATTGATTTGTGACTGTAGGTCTGCTTCTGCGGTAGTTGCGCGAGTAGTCTCATTCGCGATTGCAGTTGCGTTTGCAGCTTCCGCCGCAGTCGCACGAGTAACCTCTGCCTGAATTGCGTTTGAGTTTGCGATAGTTGATGCAGTTAGTACGTCATCAGCGTCTTGGAACGCATCAACGATTTCTGCAAGTGAGTTTAGTGCAACTTCATCTGTATTTGAAAGGATGTTGTCAATACGTAGTGACAATGCAGCGTCTGCAGATTGGTACGCAGTTTCGATTGCATTTTCACGAGTAGTTGCTCGGGTAACCTCATTCGAGATTGCTGTAGCGTTTGCTTGCTCAGCTGCAGTTGCACGAACTACTTCTGCGTCGATTGCAGATTGTAGTACGCCTTCTGCCGCTAGTGCGCGAGCTTCTTCTACCGCTACCGCATCAGCGATGTCTTGTGCAACTGCAGTTTTTGCACGTGCATCGGTGAAGTATAGGTTAGACCCTTCCACTAGATCGTCAGTTGAGAACGATCCGAAGAAGTCGTCTGACGCGATCTTCTTCAACGAGTCCGAACCTACATCGTACAACAGCGTAAAACACTGGTCCGGTGAGGTCATTCCCGTTAGGGTGCTCTGTCCTTGTACCGCACTTTCGTCAAGTTTGGTATTGATGACCGCCTTATCGGCTAGAGCAGGTGATTTAATCTGTCTAAATGACATCTGTGAATCTCCTAGAGTTAGGTTGAAATTAAACGTTTAATAATATACTAACGAAATTTAATATAGATGTCCGTACCTTGCGGCGGAACCACGAAAAAATGAATAGTATTACCAATAGTTTCATACACCTCTTCAGGGTGTTGTAGTACATCATTCACCCACACATCAATCAAATCATCACGAGTTGGAGTACCGTTCAGCTCGAAGACTGCTGTATCGCCTGGGGCTATGATAGCTTGGGCCTCAGGTATTACCGTGCGGTCGTTCGTCGATGAAGAGGTACCTTCGATATAATCGAATATTTGAGTTTCTTGGCCGGGTGTTGCAGAGACTTCATCCTGCTTTTGTTTTGCAAGGTTGAATAGACTCTCTGCAAGTACCCTGTTAAAGGACTTATTATTGATCATACCTTCGAATACTAGGGTCAGTTAATATACTGATTTTATTTATATTAAAAACGAGTTTGAGCAGACATTATACGCGTTATTCTGACAACAAGTTCTGAATTAACTCTAAATTCTTAATACTTTGAATGTCACTATCCAGTGCGTCAAGTCTAGCGTTCAGTTGCTCAAAGTCAGTCTTGGTTGCAAGCTCTACGCCATTGAGTCTGTATTGACCCAATAGTTGAACCCCACCACTATCCATAACAAATCTTTCGTCATTAAGATACTGTATTTTGAATTGACCGTCGTTAAACCCTAGATGTTTAATGATGGTGTCAACCCCATTATGATAGAAGCGAGTTTCCTCGTTCGTGCCCAATGTCAATGAAAAATGGTCATCGATGATTAGGTCATTATTTAGGGATACACCAGTAGAATTATAGGCTGCAACTTGGACAACTTGCTCTTCACCTACAATATGAGTTAGGACAATACTTGTCCCGTCGTTTGCAACGTAGTCTATTCCTTGATGGAGTAAGACACCGTTCAAATATACTTGAATTCGTGACGGAGTATTTGGGTCTGGGTCGTACTGCAATACGTTAGTTGCATCGTCTGGACCCTCGATTGTTTGTAACGTTCCGTCTGACGTATAGATGTATGCATTAAATGTAGTGGTTGCATTTAAATCACCACCGCCACCTGCACCTATTTCGACAATCGTCTCTACACCATCATATGCTCGTTTGATGTAAAGTTTACCATCTTGGGTATTAATACCAATCTCACCTAGTTTTAATTCATCAATACCTGGCTTATCACCTATACCGTCGAACGTTTTAAGACCAGATGATAAATTCTGCACCGCAAGATTAATTGGAGTGCCGACTGTTATTCGTCGTACTCTAGTTGTGTCGGTGCGAATACCGCTGATTGTTGGGACCCTATGTATAGGCATTGGTATTACCTCGTTACTGAAGGGTTAACTTTTATTTTACCTTCTAATACGCGTTCTATTATGTTGTTACCGTCACTATCGGTATAGCTTATTTCAACATCATATACGTATCGACCGCGTGTAGATAGTTCATCGGTCTGGAGATTGGTAAGAGATAATGAGAGTACACCACTTTCAGGTGGTGCACTTATGACAGCGTTGAACTCCACGGTATCGTCTGCAGAACTGTTGAAGTTTTTCTTCATCTTCGCTGCAGCCGAGTAACCGGAAAGATCTTTAGTTGACCCATCGGTGTTTACCAGTTCTAGTTTTAGAGCTAGGTCAGAACCTTGGTCAATTGTAAAATCTTCGTAATGCGCCATTGTGGTAAGAACCCTAAGTGTATAAACGTTTTCCTCTATTTATACGACTTAGGGTCTTATTATTTTAAACGTGTGAAGAGATGTCTTCTAGGACCATTTCACGGAAGGCTTCACCTTCTTCGGTCCAGTCAAAGATATAAGAAACAGTAGTTCTCCATCCATCATTCGCAGAGGCTGCGTGATATAGTCTCTTCTCTGGCTCATCAAATGAACCGAAGTATGCTGCCTTACATGTCCACTTTCCTGGCTCATCTTGACAACGAACAACTTCTTTGGTCACTGGATGGATATAATCGAAGTAACCCTGGCCGTCTTCTGAGTAAGAGAAGATTAAGTTAAAGCCAGGAGCGTTCTGATTATTGTGCCACGAGATGAAACCTTCTGGTGGATATACTGCAGTCAACGCATTATGCTTGGTTGACAAGAAATTCATCATGCGGTCATTTAGGTCCGCAAGGTGATGAGTAAAGTCACGTTTAAATACTGGGTCCGCATCCTTTTCAAAGATTGCGTGTGACTTGTCTGCCAACTTTAGATTGTAACCTAGTAGGTGCTCAGGAAAACCGTCATGTCCAGCACCCTGAGATACAACCTCATTCATGTAGTTTTCGCCAACGTAATAAGGACGTTGACGTGCGTGTTCCATTGCAGTACAGTAGACGTTATCTTGGAAACCTCTCCACTTGTGCAATTGAGCATACTCATCAAGAATTGCCAGAAGTTCTGGATTATTGACTTCGACATGCTTCAGATATTGGTCATTTACCTGTGTCATACGATTGGTGTGTCCTTATTCAAACCTGCAGAGAAGTGTCTTAAAATCACTGGCCCTGATTCAGGTTTTGTTATTGCCCAGTTAAGGGCGTTGTAATAGTTCCATCTCAAGTCGTCATCAAAGATACCGACTTTGAGATCCTTATACTTTTCTTCTTTCTCAGTCAACCACCAGAGTGAGAACTGGTCCCAAGACTTGAGACTGTCCGCATACCCATTGGGCCACCAAGTGTCATTCATCTGTTTATACGTTAAGTCCCACCAGTCTTGCATGAATTCACGTACAATTGGTTTGGACATATCATATAGACAGACACCTCCACATAATGTAAACTTCGCCTTACCTTCCGGTGTATCGAAGTCACGTTCTGCATAGATGTAATCACGGTCATCGGTTAATGCGGAGAATACCACATCGTGGTCTTTCATCTCATCCCACACTTTAACGATGTCTTCGTGTTCACACTCCATGTCAGCGTCAATGTACATGGTTAGGTCATAAGGTGACTTAGCCATGCCCCATAATTTTGCACGATAGTGGTCGTCACAAAAGATAATATCATCTGCAACTTCACGACCACGGTCGTCTAAAAATCTTTCTTCTGTTACTAGACAGATTTTACATTCGTCTTCTGGTTCATAGAAGTCTCGAATTGATTCTGCCAAGTTAACCGCATACAGATAAAAGTTATGTTTCTGTGATGCGACAATAACGAAACCTTTACTCTGCGCCATTTGCCTCTGCCTCTAAGACTTCTTGAAGAATCATAATAGAGTATAAGTCTACTTCGATACGTGACTTCGCACGACGTAGTTTTGCCTTCAACTTACGGTTTTTGGAGTTCTTAATCTCATCGACTTCGAACGCCTCTAATTTGTAGTTGAACAACTTCTCTAATTTACGCGCCTTTCGATGTTCAAGGTCACGTTGTTTTTCTTCTTCGGCCTCGGCTTCTTTTCGAGTAACACGGTCCGTTGTTTCTTTGTCAATGGTTTCTTCACCTAGTGATGATACCACCTCATCAAAAAGTTCGTTAGGATTACCGTCCTTATCGAACCTATTTAATAACATTACCTGACGGGTAACTCGACCAACATCGTCTTCCATTTCTAGGATGCAGTTTAGTTGTTCTTTTGCATCTGTCTCCCAGAACGCGTTATCCATCCATCTTCTGTAACTCATTAAGTCATTCTCCAAAAAATCAATTCAAGTCAATCGTATATAGTATAAAAATAAGTGGGCCATTACTGACCCACTTTAGTATCTATTATACACTATTTGTGAGGATTATGCAATCCTTACGTATAGAGTATAACCTTCAACCGTCTGGTAAGTAGGCTGGAGAGTTGCACCAACATAGTTACCGACAAATGCGCGACTGTAGTTACCAGTGAAATCACGTGAGTAGTTACCAGTGAAGTCACGTGCGTAGTCGCCAGTATAGTTACCTGCGTAAGTTGATACGCGAGTTCTACCATAATCTGCAGAGTAAGCAGAGGTACGTAGTCTTGCGTATGCAGAGACGCGAGTACGTGAGAATACATCGGTTGAGTTACGTGAGTAGTTACCGATGAAGTCACGTGTGTAGTTTCCTACGAAGTTACCAGCGTATGCAGAGACACGGTTGCGGATGTAGTTTCCTGCAAACGTACGTGCATAGTTACCAGTAAAGTCACCTACGAAGTCGCGGTTATAAGTTCCTGCGTATTCTCCAGCGAACGTGCGAGTGTAGTTACCAGCGAAGTCACCTGCAAACTGTCTTGCATAGTTACCAGTGAACCCACGAGTGTACTCACCTGCGAACGTACGGTTGTAAGTGCCAGTGTACTCTCCCGCAAAGCCGCGAGTGTAGTTACCTACGTAGTTACCCGCAAAGTCACGAGAGTATGCACCAGTGTATTCACCAACAAATCCGCGGCTGTAGTTACCTACATAGTTACCACCGAATTGACGGGTATATGCGCCAGTGTACTCACCGACGAAACCACGGTTGTAGTTACCTACGTAGTTACCAGTGAAGTTACCGACATAATCACCAACGAAGTTACCCGCAAAGTTGCGTGAGTAGTTTCCAGTGAATGTACGTGCATAGTTACCAGCAAAGTCACCTGCGAAGTTAGTTACACGGTCACGAGTATATGCGGAACCACGAGTACGGCTGTATGCAGATACACGAGTACGAGCGTATGCGCTGTAACGAGTTCTAGTAGAAGTACGAGTGTACTCACCGACGAAGTTACCAGCGAAGTCTCCTGCAAATGCGCGAGCGTAGTTTCCTACAAAGTCACCTGCGAAGTTACGGCTGTAGTTACCCACGAAGTTACCTGCAAAGTTAGTTACGCGGTCTCTAGTGAAGTCACCGATGTAGTTGGTTGCACGAGTCCTTGCGTATGCACTGTAACGGTTGCGAGTAGAAGTGCGAGTTGACGTACGAGTAAAGTCACCGATGTAGTTGGTTACACGAGTACGGGCATATGCACTGTAACGGTTGCGAGTTGATGTACGAGTTGATGTACGAGTAAAGTCACCGATGTAGTTAGTTACGCGAGTTCTTGCGTATGCAGAGTTACGAGTACGTGCGTATGACGATGGACGCGTTCTTGAATATGCGCCAGCGTAGTTAGTTACGCGAGTTCTTGCGTATGCAGAGTAACGAGTACGAGTTGATGTGCGAGTTGAAGTACGTGCATAGTTGCCTACGAAGTTACCAACATAATCACCAACGAATGTACGTGCATAGTTACCAACAAAGTTACCTACGTAATCGCCAACGAATGAACGACCATAGTTTCCTACGAAGTTTCCTGCAAATCCACGTGCATAGTTACCTACGAAGTTACCTGCGTAGTATCCAGTACGTGTGTAGTAACCAGTACGAGTGTAATCGGCAACAAAGTTACGTGCGTAGTTTCCTGTGAAGTCACCAACATAATACAACGTTCGTGTGTAGTAACCAGTATTGGTTGAAGTACGAGTACTGTTGCGAGTGTAGTCTAGTGTCGCCGCACGGCCACGAGTATACGTACCTGTTGCAGTGTAGTTAGTGACACGAGTACGAGTGTAGTCTAATGTCGCTGCGCGGTTACGAGTGTAAGTCTCAGTAACAGTACCGATATAGTTACCAGTGTAGTACAACGCTGCCGAACGAGTGTATGCACCAGTATAGTCTACACCTGCACCAACCGATGTACGAGTCGATGTACGAGTTGATGTACGAGTGTAATAAGTGGTTGTACCGAACGAACGAGTATAATACTGTAGACCAGATGGATAAACATATCGAGTATATGAAGATACTCGGCCGCCGCCGGTACCAGCATATGCGCTGGTGTAGTTACCTACGAAGTTACCTGCGTAGCTAGCACCACCGCCGATATAGTTACCGATATAATAGTTTACGGTGTCATATGGGTTCTGGTAACGAATATAGTCGCCAGTATATGTTACTGGGCCACCACGAGTGTAGTTACCAGTATAAGTGACACCACGAGTGTAGTTACCTACGAAGTCACCAGTGTAAGTCAATGTACGGGTATAGTTACCAGTGTAAGTAACATTACGGGTGTAGTTTCCAGTAAAGTCACCCGCGTAGTATAAAGTACGAGTGTAGGTACCAGTTGCAGTAAATGTCTGAGTACGGTTACGAGTATATGCGTTAGCGTAGTTACCAGTGTAGTACAGAGTACGAGTGTAACTTAGAGTACGAGTAGACGTACGAGTCGAAGTACGTGCATATGCGCTGTAACGAGTACGAGTAGACGTACGAGTGTACGCAGAGTTACGAGTACGAGTATAGTTAGTCGCACGAGTACGTGAGTACGCAGAGACACGGTTACGAGTGTAGTTGGTTGCACGAGTACGCGCATAATCACCAACGAAGTTACCACCGTAGTTTCCTGCGAAACCGCGAGAGTAGTTACCTACGAAGTTACCTGCAAAGTTTCTGGTGTAGTTACCGACGAAGTTACGACCATAGTTACCGACGAAGTTACGACCATAGTTACCTACGAAGTCACCAGTAAATGTGGTTGCGTAGTTTCCGACAAAGTTACCACCGTAGTTACCGACGAAGTTGCGAGCATAGTTTCCTACGAAATCGCCTACGAAGTCTCTTGCATAATTACCAACAAAGTTACCACCGTAGTTACCAGCAAAGTTACGTGAGTAGTTACCTACAAAGTTTCCAACGAAATCACGTGCATAGTTGCCGATAAAGTTACCCGCAAAGTTAGTTACACGGTCACGAGTATATGCAGATGAACGAGTTCTAGTTGAGGTACGTGCGTAAGCTGAGTAACGAGTACGGGTAGACGTACGAGTAGAAGTACGTGCGTAGTTACCGACATAGTTCCCTGCGAATGCACGAGAATAGTTACCCACGAAGTTACGTGCGTAGTTACCGATGAAGTTACGGCTGTAGTTACCAATAAAGTTACCCGCAAAGTCTGTAACACGGTTGCGAACATATGTCGATACACGTGCGCGAGAGTAAACACCTGCAAAGTTAGTTACACGGTCGCGAGTGTAGTTAGTCGCACGAACGCGAGTATAATCTGCAGCATATGCAGAAACGCGTGTGCGTGAGTAAGTACCTGAGTATGCAGAAACGCGTGTACGCGTGTAAGTCCCTGCATATGCAGAGTTACGAGTACGGGCGTATGTTCCTGAGTAAGATGATACACGAGTACGAGTGTAAGTCCCTGCGTAGGCACTAACGCGGTTGCGTGAGTAAGTACCTGCATAAGAAGAAACACGACCACGTGCATATGTGGATACACGATTGCGAGTGTAGTATCCTGCGAAATCTGTTATTCTATTACGAGTATATACAGAAACACGTGCACGAGAATAGTAACCAGTAAATCCACCAGTGAATGCCTGTAGGCGTACACGAGTATACGTTGACTGACGATTTAGAATGTATTCACCAGTAAATGTACGTGAGAAGTTGGTTACACGGTCACGTGAATATGCACTGTTACGAGTACGAGAATAGTTACCTACGAAGTCACCCGTGTACTCACCTGCAAAGTTGCGTGAGTAGTTACCTGTGAAATCGCGAGTATAATTACCTACATAGTTTCCTGCAAAGTCGCGGGTACTGGTACGAGTAGAAACTCGGGCGTATGTAGAGGTACGGTCACGAGTGTATGAGGATACACGAGTACGTACATATGCAGAGTTACGAGTACGAGCATATGACTGGTCCGCAATTTCACGAGTAGTGTTGATTGCAGAGCCTACGGACTTCCAAGTGCCTGGGGCAGTAGGTACACCTTGCGTTGAAGAACGCAATTGATATGAACCAATGTTACCTGAAGTCGCACGTAGAGTCTTGATGCGTTGACCAATAGTGTATTGGATTTGTACATCAGTCATCTCTTGGAAACCGTCGAAGTCTCCATTAACGTCGTAACGAGTTGCAACTGGACGGACTGCGGCAATCGCAGACATGTTGCTACGTAGATAAATGTTGTAAGAAGTTGATGTCCCATCCCCACGGGTATCCTGAAACACATTTCCTATGAACAATGTGTAATCAGCACCTGGGCTGGAAGATGCTAGTTTAAAGGTTCCTACGTAATCATTCTGTGCAAGATTACTCAGAACACGATTGGCTAACGCGGTTACGTCTGGGTCTACCATTTCGTAGAAGCCAGGGTTAGTTCCGTCGTAGTATCCTACAGGGCGTACAAAGTTTGCACCGGACTCATCTGCTGGACCACCCACCTGAGTTAGTGTAGTAGTCGTAGTGGATGAGGTGATTTGTGAAGCTGGGTGGGTTCCGGTGACCTCATTATAGAAGGTGTCAACGAAAGAACCAATGTTCACGTTACCAGTTAAACTTATATTACCGACATCATTGGACGCTGCAGACGCCAATGCCTGTCCCACTGCGAACGCAAGATAGTTCTCTTCCGCCGGAGTGAATTCCTGTAGGTCACCATTCGAATTTTTGATTTTTAGTGGAATGCTCGATGCTGACACAATTATCGCTCTCTATAGTGAATGAAAAAGGGTTTACGATGGTTTTATTTATAATAAATTAGTGCGCAGAAAACCACTATCTGCGCATCTCCAATCAATACTCCTATTTATATCTTATAGAGCAGGGTGTACCGGCCAATCCTCTACATCCTGCGGACTCATTACTTGAGTCATATCAAGTGTTGAAGGGAAATCTCTAAGTGCCTTACGATAGGCCCTCATCTCTTCTTTCTGCTCATCTGACAAAGGTGAGTCTGGCATTAATGCCCAGTCACTTTGCATAAGAATACGGTTACGTTCAGTTCTAATCTCGTTGAGAATAACTTCAGAATCCCATACCCACTGTTCAGTGGACCAGTCCCAATCTGCGATTGGATTTGGTCTACGAGGGACAGGGACAAACGCATATGCGTCGTCTGACCATACACGAGTTGAGATGTATTCACTAACTTCAAGACCTTCTAGGTCATAGATTCTTTGAATGCGCCAACCATCAAGCCATTCTCCATCTTCTGGCCAGCGACCGCTATCCATATCGGTTCTGTCAATTACGCCATTCTCGTTAATTAAGGCGATTTTAGGGTGCATTTTGTAATCTCCAAATAAAAATTTATTTATACATTAAACATTTGTTGGTTCATATAACCCTAAGTTAGGGTTGGGTCTACCAATATACAGTGGTTGTAGTGCCAGTGGGTAGTATGTAGTTTCAAATCCTTGTCCTGCAGAGTGTACCTCACTGAATGAATACACTGCGCCTGGGCTTGGTGCACTTGAGTTCGCCATAGACGATACTGTTATAATAGATGCAGTAATCTTTGAAAATTGAGGATTACCATAAAACCCTGTATACCTGCTATATATTTCTTGATAAGTATTACCTACGTTTGTCCCCTCATCCCAGACGAGACTAAATTCTCTTACATAACTCGTTACCGAAGTGTATTCTAGCATACCTGCATTATAATAATCCAATCCATCTGGACCATTCCATCCAGTCATGACCGTGCCATTGATTGACTTGAAACTGGATACAACCTGACCATGTCCGAATCTTCCTTGGTAAACATCATTTGGGTCGAGTACAATTTCCCCTTCAGTTGATGTGAACATGCGACTATCAAAAGTAACTGGACCAGTATATGTGCCGTCGCGGTCATTACATTGTAAACCATAGTCACCAAAAGTTGTGGCCTGAGAGGCATCCCTAAGAATAACATAGTTAATAGGGTGATTATTTTCTGTCTGGAAAGTGTAATCAAAAGTCCAAATAAGATTATTACCTGAAGTGACACGTGTTCCTGCCAGTCTAAATCTATGAGGACCCGTCGTAGTTGGTTTATCAATGTTGATTAATACTAAATCTGATACAAGGGTAGTTAAGGATTGGCCAGGTGAGAGGCTTCCTTTTGAGTATTGAAAAGTACCACGACCAGCCTCACGACTATCGAACAAAACGCGACCTGATTGATTTCTTACCTCTAATCCATAATCCGCCATGATATTCTCCTATAGTATAATGCAAACGTAACCGAACGTTTCAGTAGATGGAGTATTATTTGTTAAGTCGAATGAGTACGCCTTACCTCCAGAGAAATTCTTTCTGGAGTATTCAAAGGGATACTCATATGGACCGGATGGACCATTAACATAAAGATATGTGTATCCTTCTGGAACGGATATAGATTTAGTACTGTTTGCGTTAACACTAGTCGTTCCGGACGTAACCACTTTTACATAGGACGGCATGTGTCTGGAATCAAATGATACGTATCCAGCTGAGGTCCATATTTTTAAACCATAATCGGCCATTTAAAACTCCAATATCGGTACACGTGTTTTGTGTAACTTATTATTATCTTTTAGACAATCCATTTCTGCCAAAAGAACTCTCATCCAGTTAATGAACCCTTTGCCTTGGTCCTTTTGACTTTCTTTTAATGCAATGCCCGATATACGTACATCGTACATATATGTCGGGAACTTTTCATTATGCGCAGCCAATTTTAATTCACCACGTTCATGTGCATCTTTTAGTTCAAGGTATTGAAGAGTATCCTCTCCTACCGTCAAACCTTTATTAAATCTGTAGGGTAAAACCTTTCTTGACATAAACACAAGTCGTGTGCTTAACTCATCTATACCCATCGAGTATTGAAGAGTTGAGATATATTTTTTGAACATCTCTACTTCTTCAACTGTAATATCTGGTACATTATCCGCAACCAAAAAACCTTTAGCCAACTCGTTCCAGTCTGCGACTGCCGATGACTGTATGTATCGAGAGGTCAACGTAGTAGGGTCTTCGTGTGGTCTAATCGGGTCTTGACTTCTTTCTACACGGTTATGATTCGTTTCAGTTATATTGACCTGATTAAACAACACTAACGCATCGGGTGCGTCTTCCTGTTCTGCCAAACGTTGATACATGACCACCCCACGTTTAGTGAGGTAATCATCACCGTCTATCAGCACTGCATATGGTACACCATCTTCCTCGAACCTGTCAAGGAAACTATTCTTTCCTGTGGCCGCAGTGCCATCACTCTCTGTTACAAAATAACGAACTTTATTTTCCTCACAATAAGCTATCGCCTGTTGTCGAAACTCAATGTGAGTCGTATTTATTATTACTGTCGTCTTATCTACTGGTAGTGTTTTAAACTGTCGCTTGAGTGCATAAATGTTGTGGCTAGATAAAACATAAAACATATATTATAACATTCCTAATCGAACCCTACGTGAAGCTCCTTCGTAGATATCAATTCTATCATTGGTAATTTCCATACGGTCACCCGTCTGACTTGTACCAATATCTATTCCTCCGGTAACTGTTGCATTAGACAGTTTGACACCAGTAGAAGTAACAGTAAATGGGTTCACCCCACCAGAACCATCTGTCGCAGTTGGAGTGACAAGCTTAAATGTGTCTGCAGAGATAACGAAGTCAGCTGTAGATGCATCGTTGGTGAATGTTAATCCCGCAACGTATGGGTCTGACGTGGAACCTGCGGTCAAGTTCAATTGCCATTGCGCAGATACACCACCAGTTGCAGCGTCTACGTACGCCTGATAATCATTAGTAATTGCACCCCTAGAACTATCAATCATCGCCTCGATTGTAGTTTGATAACTTGACAATGCAGTCTGAATAAGTCCGTCTTCTGCAACCACCTCAGTTCTTAGGTCTGATACCGCACCTGCGTATGCAGTGCTTGTCACGTTACCTTGTGCGTCACGAACCAAAAGAGTACTATCTAGTTCAGTGACCAAAGAACTAACGTTAGAGATTGTATCACTGTTGATTGAAATTCGATTATCAAGTTGTTGACGTGCAGTTCCCGATGCAGTTACTTCTGCATCTAGTTCACCTTGAAGTGCAATCAATTCATTTTCAAAACTATCTACACGACCACTCATGACAGTCAGACGCGCACTATCTGCTTCTATTCGTGCGTACACCTGACTGAATGCATCTGCTGTCGCAGCCTCAACGTCGGCAGGTGAAATGATTACGTTACCGTTTTCATCTAAGATTTGGTCAAGACTAACACTCAAAGAGTCTGTCGCCTCAGCTATCGCTGACAGTTCATCTGAGTTTATATTGACTCGTGCGATTACTGAAGAGATTGCGCTTGCGTTTAGGTCAATTCTCTCGTTAGTATCAGAGTTAATCGCACTAAGGTTTGCATTAAGGGTAGTTATCTGTGAACCCAAGGAAGTGATGCCATCACTATTTACAGTGATTCGTGCACTTAATGCGTTCTGGGCTTCTGCAACTGCATCTATAATTAAGTCAGAGTCGATTGCATCCAATACGATATTGTTTAGGTCTGTGCGAATAGAGTCTATTGATTGACCCAATATATCAATCGAGTCTGAGTTGACGTTGATACGAGAGGTTAGTGTGGTGATCGCATTCGCGTTTCCAGTAATGCGACCATCTAAACCGCCTAATTCACTATCGATAAGAACTAATGACGCACTGACTGAATCTACAGCCTCACCAAGTATTGTTAGTCCATCGCTATTAACATTTATTCTAGCAGTCAATGATGACATCGCACCCGCAACTGCAGATTCTAAAAATGCAGAATCGATACCGTCAAGTGTTAAGTTTGCAAGGTCCGCTTCTACCTGTTGTATTTGACTTGCAAGTACAAGAACACCTGAGTCAGTAATATCGATGCGGTTGTATAACTCTAATATATTTGTCGCATTGGCTTGAACCTGAGAGTCATCAAAGTTCAACTCCATATTCAATAACAACTGCTGAATATAGTCAGAGTCGATTACAGTTAAGAAATAATCTGAGTCTAATACATTATTAATGATATTGGTAATATCTGCAGAGTCGATATTAATAGTGATATTACTAACTGCAGAATCCAGTCCCTCAAAGTTCTGGTTAATTTTTAGTATCGCTGCGTTTATATTATCCGCAAGATGTATTTCTTGTAAAATAGGATTACTCATCTTTACCCTCTACTAAACGAAAAAGCAAATCTTTTATTTGTGACATATCTTGTTTAAGTGATTCAACATCACTAGACAGTTTATCGATATGTGCATTCTTTTTGAGCGCTTCTTGTTTTTGTTTTTTTGCCCTTTCAATCTCTGCCTTGTTCGTATTTAGGATAGCGCCGGTGCGACTATCCCTCACTAAATTATTATGACCTTCTACTTTCAAGTATCTCTTTTGCATTAACCTAAACCACCAACGCTAACTACAATTGGAACATCTCTCGTGAACGTTACACCCGATATAGTAGTAGTTATCGTTACGGTCGCATCGTCCCCTGTCTGTGCGGTATCCGATACGTTCAATTGTACAAAATCACCACGGTTAATGGTTATTGACTGACCCGCTTCATCCCAAACACCATTCGGTACGATTGTTGCGGTTTCACCGATAGTAGACCCCCACGTCATATGGAAATCAACTACAGCGCCACTTGGTACATCAAGTGTCTGGTCTGGCGCCTTGTCTGGGTTAGGAAGTCCGCCAAAGGTCATCGGTGCGAACATCTTAGGTTTCATGACATTCATACTGTACCATTCTAGTCTAGGGTCTTCGTCACCAACGAATCCATCCATTGCACTAAACACAACTAATGGTGACGCCTGCGAATCATTAACCAAGGTATCACCGGCCAATGTGTAATTAACTTCTACAGGTATCGATACATCATTAATAGTGTCACCCTTCACGAATATGGTCATCTTGAATGTACCAGTGATATCCACCGTTGGGTCTAAGTGTAATGAATCGTACGAATTGGTTAACCCGTCAGCCTGCCAAGTGCTGTGTTCTGTGATTGGGTATCCATGGCCTCCCCAGTTCGAATTGGATGTTACGTCAACAGACACTAAAGGTTTGTAGTAAAGGTCCGCACCCGTACCTACATTCTGCAATGATGGATGTGGGTCTTCCATTGTTGGGAAATTAGTTTGGAACGCAACTGGATTACCGTCAACCTCAAAGATTTCGGTACCACATTCAAATGTTTCACCTGACTGAACGGCTCGGTCTAACCAAGCACCTTCATACAACACATTGTAGTTGTCTAGGTAAGACATAGTGTCATTATTTAAGTCACCTGAACGGTCACTATTTGCGATAACTTGGAATTGACCATTCGGTTGGAATCGCACAAAGAAACGCAGCAAACGACTTCCTTGATGCCAATGTCTCCAAGACTCCTGATACAAGTTAGGATCAGATTCTGGATTGTATGCCTGTAAGGTACGTGGGTCACTCGTAATGGTGAAACTTGCTGGTATCGAAGATGAATTCGGGAACGCGACTGCACTTGTAGTATCACCTCCAGTGTCCCCGCCAGTATCTCCACCAGTGTCACCGCCAGTATCTCCACCAGTGTCACCGCCAGTATCTCCACCAGTATCATTGCCAGTGTTGTTATTGTTCGAAGATGACCCCCCGCCTCCTCCATACGGAGTTACCAACGCGATTGCACGTAGGTCACGTACGACTGGAGTCTTAGATGTGTTACTTGTTTTCATAACAATCTTAATCTGGAATACAGAGAACGGGTCTGCCTCAATCGTGTATTCATGGTCACGGAAGATTGTTGGGTTATCGTCACTTGGTACCGCAAAGTCTATGTCCGCCTGTACCCAATCAACCAATGGGTCACCATTGTCATCTGTTGCAGACAACGCATCCTCATCAACCGCAGTCTTAGTGTAGACCTCAAAATCAGCGACTGACGGTTTGTTGGCTGCAAAAATAATCTTCAATCCTACCGACGACTCTGAGATTGCAATCGGAATAGTGATATGTTGTGCGGCGTTCGCATCATCGATAACGTTTTCTAGTGCAAGAACAGATGAACGTTGTAGGTCGATGATTGGAGATACCTTTCTATCATCACTCGCACTCAAGTTTAGTTCCATCGCCAGAGTCTTCGCTCCATTGACCTGCTCACTTGATGCAACAACCTTTGGTGACTCGTTGATGTTTAGGTCGTTCAAGAATGCAGTTGTCGTCTTGGTGACATATGCGTTACTTGACAAAGTACGACCTGAACCGTATGATGAACCTTCAGTCAATCGTGCGACTGTAGTGATACCAGTTCCACGTGGAATAGTATTCTGAATCTGTGGTACGAATTGGTCGTACATGACCTGCTGTGACACAACCACACCGGAACCACCACCAACGGATGCGCCGGTAGGTGCATTCTGTGTATTAATCTTATAACCGTTCCAACGTGGTTCTACCACTTGGAATGTACCATTCAAGTCTTCAGCCTCGTTACCACTTACACCGCCAGTCGCACCTTGGATAACTACTTCGTCACCCGATACAAAACCGTGGCCTTCGTGATTTACAAAGACTAGAGTGTCGTTCGCGAATGTTTCGAATGGGTCTGCATTGAGCATGACATTAGGTAGTACGGTATTCTCAAGTAGAACAGTACCAGTCTCTTCAAACTCTGCACGGTCCAGTGTGAACATAAGGTCACGTGTTTGGTCTGGAGTCCAAGTCGAACCGTTCTGCGATAGGAATAGAGAACCTAGAGTCGGTTGCTTCGATACCAAAGTATCACGACTTGGTCCTAGAACATACTGATAAGTTTGCGCAGTATATGCAGTGTATTCTGTACTGTCTGCAAGTAGAACAATCGCGTAAGACTTAGATGGCTCTAGGTAGATTGGTTGATTGAAATCTACTCGTGTTGGTGCAGCCTGTACAGTTACGATGTCTGTATCTTCAGTGAACGGAGTAACAACAACGTCCTCTGGATTGATAAACTTAGTTGACCCTACAATTGCACGTTCCTGTGGGACACCGTTCTCTACTGGACGAATCTGTACCTGTAGAGGAATCTGTGAATCCTTTGACGCCATGAATATGTTCGCGCCTGTGATGAATACACCGTATGGATTCTCGATTTGGTCGATGAAGAAAGATTGTGCCAGTGGGTCGAACTGACGGAATGGTGGTTCGAAGCGAGTCACTAATGAACCGCTTGACGTATACATGGTAGATGCGAAAGTCAACGCATCGTCCTGTATACCACTGTCCACATCCATCAAAGTAAATTCTTGTGAGCCTGTTCTGAACTGAATCGCATCTGTGTTAGGTAAGAAGAATGAACCAAGTAGTTCACCCTTTGAGTCAGTCATTAGTTCGCTCTTACCACCAAGTTCAGCTGGGTATTCAGTTGCGTTCGCAAACTGTGAACCAATCTCTGCTGGGTCATTGGAGAAACTAATTTCTGCAGACTCTTGACGTACCCAGTTACTTACATCAACACCGTCGAAGAACGCGAAGATGTTTGCGTTTGGACGTAGTCCACGTGCGGCAAATGCTATGCGACGTGAACGCATGAATGGTATAATCTCGATGTCTGCGATTCGTCCGCCCATCATGTTTTGTACTGGCAACCATGCCTCATTAAAGTTTAGGTTCCAGTTGACAGTCATCCATGTTAGTTCACCCTGACCGAACCATTCACTTTCACGTCGGTCTTCCGCAATCCATAGGTCCTCCCAAGGACGGATGAATTGTTGCACTGGAGCTGGTAAGGTGCGAGTCTCTACCCACTCATCACTTGCCGGTGATAGTGTGATGTGACCCTGTTGGGTGATAACTGCGAATGGGTTGACGTTCATTGCATCTGTTGCAAGTAACTGCTCAACCATAGGTACGTTAGTGTACTTTAGAGTTGCAACATCTGCGTTTTTAACAGAAGTTGGGTTGGTGTTTGCGTACTGTAAACGTACCGACTGCATACGGAATGACGCTCTTAGGTTGTTACCCGCGTCTAGGGATGCACGATAGTTATCATTCTGGATGTCAGAGAATGAGAAGTCGGTGAAGTTGTCCGCGATAAATCCTGCCTTTGTACGTGCAAGACCGTCCGCATCCAACACAGTTAAAGTGTTGGTGTTAAGTTCTAGGAAACTCAACGTGGTCAACTCAAATAGGTTATTGATACGAGTGGACATCTTACCGATGTCTTTCATAGTGTATCGCTTGTTGCTGATGTTTGTCGTGATGACATCTTCAGTACCAAACGTGTATGGGTTTAGTCGTATCTTGTACAGAGAAAGTGCGCCACTTGGAATCTCTGGCTCACGTGGGTATTCTGCTGGTTGCCCCTGAATGACCTGTAACTCACCGAAACCGATGTCACCTCGACTGTCCACGGAGTTTGCGACTAGCATGTCGATACGTGGTAGGTAGTAGGACACCTCAGTAATACTAACCGCAGATGCATTCTGTGGTAGTTCACTCATGGTGAATTCGTTCAATGCGTCTGGTTTACGTACTGGACGGAAGTCTAGTACATCACGCAAAGATATTGATGAACCACCTGAGAAAGTGTAATTTGGAATTTCGTCGTATTCAACATTAGTGTATGATGTTGCACAATAGAAACGACCTGCGGCCGAGTGTTCGAAGTAATCGAAATCAACGATGACCTGTATTGTACCGTGTGGTAGTAAGTATCCGTCTTTTAGGTATGCCTTCGCAACATCATAGAAGTTATCACGCTGTCCACCGTCTAGTGTAAACTGGTGAGTGATGTCTTCTGCATCCGCAATGTTATTAGATTGTGAAGTGTCTAATAACTTGACTGAATTAATCTTCACACCATCTACTTCACCCAATGCGATTGGACGTGCCTGTTGGTCAACCGAAGTAATGTTTTGTGTGTGAGTACCGTTCTTTAATGTCTTAGTCTTGAATCCACCAGTGACCTCTTCGTAGCTTAATAGTACGTGGTCTTTAGTTGGATTTAGATTACTGATAATACCGTTAGAGTTAACCGCCAATGGTGCGTCTGCAGTCTCTGGCGCTGTTGGATAAACAACCGGACCGTCTTTCTGCGCCACAATCCATTGTGAATACTCAACGCCTGCACGAGTAAATGTACCCGAACCATCACTTGGAATGTCGTGGTACTTCTGAATAGTGAACGATGCAGTTTGAATACTGTCGGCAGATGGACTCTTCTGTGGTAGAGGGAATAATAAGTTGTTGTCCGCAGTACCATATAACCCAAGGTTCTTACCTGTATTACTATCAAGTAATAATGGTATGGTGCTTGTTTCAGTCTGCAGTGGGTCAATCATAGATGTAACGTCATTGAATGCACGACCCGTGTTCATTCGAATGTTGAATAGGTATACGCGATAACGCGCACCTTCAGGTTGTACACCACGAATGTTTGCGAAACCAATTGTCGCACCACTTGAATTCTTTAATGAAAGGTATCCACCAACATGTGGACGACCTAGTCCCTGAGATGTTGATGCAGTTAGGTCTGCATAACACCAGTTACCATACACAGCCGGTACTGGTTCTGAAGTCTTAACAACTGCAGTGTTCGCTTTAGGTACATCAATAGGTGTGGAACCAATTTCCAAGCGGTAACCGTCAACATAGGCGATACCTTCAGTGACGTTCAGTGTGATAAAGTTATCGTCTTTATTTTCGGTGATTGCAGTGAAACCTTCAACGACGTAATCACCCGATTCCTCTTTGGTTCGTTGTGCAAGTAGGTTATTGATTTCGTTGTATGCATCGAATGCACCGACTTCACGAGTAACAATACCCTCTACAATGCGAACAACAAATACAAAGTTATCTACTCCAGCCTCATCACGTGAACTTGGAGTCAGCTCAATCTTGTATCGGTCTGCGCCTGGGGCTGTACGGTCTGGCACCTCACCCTGATTATCATACAGTTGGAAATCTTCACTTGCAGTGACGATTGACTGTTCAATCTTAAAACCAAAGTCAAGGGTTGGTTTGTCGCTGTACTTGTTGATGAATGCACTGCCACCCTTCATATATACGAAGTGACCCTGTACAAAGAAGTCACCTGCGGCGAAGTGTGCCTTAGTACCACGACCTACTGGTTGAATACTTTTTCCATCTTTGGTGAACACATCACCAACAACCATCGCAACACCTGCAGTGCCGTCTGCGTATGATAGTTGGTCTCCTGCGGAGACACGTGGTGGGACAGAGTTGTCGGTAACTGCACTTGTGTCTGTGTACTGCACGTACAGTGTTGCTGGGTCTTCTCCCGCAACATCATACATCTCAATGACCTTAAACTTGACCGTACCGTTTGTCAGTTCTTTACCAGAAATGATAGTGTCAAATACACTCTGCGGTGCAAGAGTGATGTACTCTAATTTATTATTGACGGTAGCGCCACCAGAGTTAACTAATGCGCCTTCCTTGAATATGTTACGACCGAAACGCGCAATCTCCTCTTGGATGATTGTCTGCCCTTCGATTAATTCGCGAGCCTGTAGTGCACGACCTGATTTATAAAGAACACGATGATAACCGTCTTCAGGATTGTAGTAGTCGCGGTAAGTCTCTCGAAACGTTTTATTGTTAAATGTGTCTGACATGATCAATCCTAAACAGTGATTACAATCTTAATATCTTCCTGCTGCTCTTCGTCTCTGCGAATTCGTGCACGGTTCTCAATATATAGAACTTCACCAGAAAAACGGTCCATGTCAACGGATGGAGCAAGAGTATCAATTTGACCCGTTAGAATCAGACCATCCTGTACGACAGGCTCACCTTGAGATGTTGGGTCATTCGGGTTTTGGTATTCAATAAACGGTTTAAATCCGGTAGACTCGTTTTGATGGTAATATACAACTAGACCATCTACATCATCTACCCACGCCTGTGCGCCTGACAATGAACCAGTGATTAACCCACCCTTCTCAAATGGTGCACTATTCAACAAAGTCATCTGATTAAGTACCTTCGCTGAAAGACCAGTGAATGGTATCGGAGTACCGTCTGACTCAGTTAGTGTTGTATCTGGTGCCTTGATTAAACCAATCTGACGGAAAGTGTTGCGTACAATAAATGTGTCGTCAACGGTACCGTCTGGTTTAATGTTGCACATGACCGAACTTGTTTTCAAATCATCTATAGGGTTATAACCAATACCGTTCTTGGATGTGATTACTGGACGTGCAGAACAATTTGATGTGTCATCACCCACAACAACATTTGCATAAGAGTAACCTGAACCGAAGTCGTCCATTGTTATCTTAACAACTTGCCCATTGGTGCTAACGTGTGCAGTCGCAGATGCGCCCGTACCATCACCATAGATGTATACTGGTGGCACTGCATCCTGAGAAAAACCAGACCCGTTCTTAATTACCTTGATAGATAGAATCTGACCACCGATTGCCTCATTCTTTACATGCCACTGTAAGTCTTCGATAGAGTCACCAACAGGAAGAGATGGCTCCGCTTCTTGAACTGGGATGTGGTTAGATGATAGGAACTGGAAAATACGCTCTGGAGTTAGTGAGTAAAGGAACTGCCAAGTGTAACCGTCTGCAAGAGTGAATGGCTTCCACCACTCCCTCATACCGAACATCGGTGCATCTGGGTCTGTCTCCGGACTCATCGGTGCATGTAGACCATAGTTAGGTTCAATGGTCGATGCACGTGGCGCTCCAGTTTCATCTAATGGGTTAACGAGACAGATGTAAACTTCCTTGGCATCATTCATCACATACCACGGAGTCCATGGCTCTACGATGTCAGACGATATTGAATCGTCCCAACCAGAGTATCGAGTTCCATATGACCAATCCACTCTCTTTGCTACGATACTCGCATCTTCGATTCTCTTAATTGACTGCAAGTTATTTCTAAACTCTCGCTCTTCACGTGGTGAATCGATTGGGTCAACTACTGTGTCCAATGGGTTAAATACGTCGGACTTTGCGATGCCTATGTAGTAGTGACTTGATAATGATTTCAAATCAGTCAATAGGTCATTCGCAAGACTCCTACTCATCGGTTGTCTTACTATTGCTGGCATTATATCCGTTCCTGTTAGAAATAATATTGATTATTTATACGTTTTAATCGAACCGATTTACAAAATCGTTTAACCAATTCTCTTTTTGGAATTGGTTCATCAATAGTTTCTTGTATATTACTGGCAACTCATAGGGACTACTGCGCCATTCTGGTACGTGACGTAGGGCTTCTTCACGCATCGGTTCAAGGTAATCGTCATATGAATGAACCTTCTGTGCACTCCCTTCGGTCGTTCTATCAATGCAGTACATATCACTTGACATTGTCAAAAAGTATTGCAAGTTACCTTTTTGGTGTTCACCTAATAATTTATAGGTGTATGCGTGGTCTTCACCATTACCTATGTTTTCATTCATTTTCAACTGTGCAGACTTTCTGCTCTGCAACATGATGAAGTCTACCGACACTGGACGTTCGTCAATGAATAGGTGACTCTTCTGAGGTCCCATATTGGGACTAGGGGGACACATAGACGTACCCCACACACTCGCGTGATATTTATCGTTAACCCACCAATAGTGTCCAGACTCCAACGCAAAGTTGCATATACAGTCACATGGGACAACACCTAGAACATCTATATTGGGATAATGTTTGATGTGATTGTATAGAGACTGTAGATATGATGGATAGAGGAAGTCATCACCGTCAATCTGGGAAACAAAGTCTGCATCGCTCTCTAGGAATACATCAAGACATGCATTCTTCCCTCGGCCTGGTTTACCGTTACTCTCTGTATTGACGACACGAAATGGTTGGTCGAGTTCAAGGACTTGTTCGTAGTACCCTTCGTGGATGCTGTTGACCACAATAACAACTTCCCACTCAATAGGTTCGATTCGTATTACGCCCTCAACGGATTTAATGAGACGGTGCAACTTCGGGACATCGTTCGATGTCAACAGCGTTGTCATTAGTTTCATTATTCTGCCTCGAAGAAGAATGTTTGAAACAGTCGTCCGTCGTATTGATTGGTGCCGAAGCCAGGTACAACGCTTCTATGATAATACATTGCGTCGTAAATTACAAGTCTATTATAAACATTTTTTGCCTCTGCCACAATATCCCAATCATCTTCAATCAACTGAAACTCATTAAAGTCTACCGGACACGCACTATTGTGACGCATGATTCCTGTCAACCTATGTCGATAAATTGCGGTACCTGCATCGAGAGGTGCGTTCGGTGTGAGATATAAAACTGCAGCGTAAGACATGGCATCATGATGTATCCACGTCTTGGACTCTGCAGTTGTATATTGAAAGGACGTATTGTATTGGTCTAACGGGAAATGTGTGATAGTCTTCCCTATGATGTTTTGAAAACTTTTTATTAGACCGTCGATGTATCCACCCTCATTATTGCACGGTGTCGTGCGTAGGCCGGGGTAGTTGCCTGTTATAGTAAACTCTTGACTCAACGCATAATCCCGAACTGAATCGGGATCAGCGTAGAAGTCATCAACAATTGCAAACATAATATATCCTGTTGGTTATAGTTCTCCTAATCTTACACGACGTGAAGAACCTTCGTAGATATCAATTCGAGTGCGTTTGAACTCGATTCGGTCACCAGTATCAGCAGTATTTAGAATCGCACTTAGGTCGATTAATCCCGCAACACTTGATGCAGTAACACGGTCGCCGTCTGTTATCTCAGTAAATGCCGCAGGCGTCGTAGTGTTGATACGGTTTTCAGTTGAACGATAGATTCGTCCTGTACCGATATGCCAATATATATCACCTTCATAAACAGTGTTTTGCGTACGGAAACTTCGTATCTGTGCCGACGCCGTTGAGCTGATATTAGACGGTAGGGTAGTACCTGTATCAAATATAACTGCGTTACCGAATCCACCAACCGGACCCTGAGAACCCTGAATACCTGCAACACCAGTTGCACCCTGTTGACCCTGCGCACCAGCGGGACCAGTTGAACCCTGTTGACCCGCCGGACCAGTATTACCTCTTGGTCCAGTTGCACCGGAAGGTCCAGTGGCACCAGTTGCACCCTGAGCACCTGCCTGACCTGTTGCACCCTGCGCACCTGCCTGACCTGTTGCACCCTGCGCACCAGCGGCACCAGTATTACCTCTTGGTCCAGTTGCACCCTGAGCACCTGCCTGACCTGTTGCACCCTGTGGTCCAGCATTACCAATCTGACCCTGAAGGCCTTGGACACCTTGAGAACCTTGTGCACCCTGCGGACCTGCATTACCGATTTGACCTTGTAGTCCGCGCTGTCCTTGCGCACCTTGTGCACCTTGTGGTCCAGCGTTACCAATTTGTCCCTGTAGACCTTGTTGACCTTGGGCACCTTGTGGACCTTGTGGACCGGCATTACCTATCTGTCCTTGTAAACCACGTTGTCCCTGAGAACCCTGTGGGCCCTGTGGTCCAGCATTACCAATCTGACCTTGTAATCCCTGAACACCTTGAGCACCCTGCGCCCCCTGTGGTCCAGCGTTACCAATCTGACCTTGGATACCTCTTTGTCCCTGAGACCCTTGAGGTCCTTGAGGTCCGGCATTACCTATCTGACCTTGAAGACCTTGGACACCCTGAGCACCTTGAGGACCCTGTGGTCCAGCGTTACCTATCTGTCCCTGCAGACCACGTTGTCCTTGTGAACCCTGTGGACCCTGTGGTCCAGCGTTACCTATCTGTCCCTGCAGACCTTGAATACCCTGCGCACCCTGCGCACCTTGTGGTCCAGCGTTACCAATCTGACCTTGGATACCTTGAATACCCTGCGCACCTT
>JAYQEC010000002.1:0-86679 GCA_038138645.1 Porticoccaceae bacterium
AAAGACCCATAGCCTGCTTGATAAGTTTATTTTTTATCGCACCCAAGCCATTGATTGCTGACAATCCATAGTTACGAATTAATCTAAGGGTTGAATTATGGGAGCCAAATAAACGCTTAAACCCTTCCATTGTTGCCATTGCCGCAAGGTTTTCTGGCTTACGCCGGCGCTGATAGCGCTTTAGTACCGAAAGGTCTCCAAGATCTAGGTTTCTTCTATGGGCATTGGTAATTTCTTCTGCCAAAACTAATGCATCTGAAAATCCAAGGTTTGCACCCTGCCCCGCTAGGGGATGAATACTATGAGCAGCATCGCCTAAAAGTGCGACCCTTGGCATTACATAATCAATAGCATGGGATTGGCGCAATGGAATAAGGTGACGCTTTTCTATGTTTAAAACCTTGCCCAAACAATATTCACTCGCCTGAGATAGGGCTTGGCAAAATGCGGCATCATCCAATGCCATTAAGCGCTCTGCTTCTTCGCTATCCTGAGACCAAACAATGGAACAGCAGTGAGTGCCGTCTATATCATCAAGCGGCAATAATGCCAGTGGCCCTGTGGGCATAAAGCGCTGCCATGCAGTTTGCTGGTTGGACTGCTCAGTATAAATAGTAGTCACTATAGCTTTTTGTTGGTAATCCCATTGCTTAGTGGCAAATTGAAAATGCTCTCTTACAGCCGAATTTGCCCCATCAGCAGCGATTAATAACTGAGTAGTTAATGTCTGGCCACTATCAAGACTTATACTGAGCGTATCATTATTTATCTGATAATCAGCAATGGTTGATGGGCAAAATAATTCAATATTAGGTTGCTGGCTTATATGCTCAAGAAGCGTCGAAACCAATGCCGCATTTTCAACAATATGACCTAGGTTAGGTTGCTGTACCTGACGGCAGTCAAAAGTAATTCTCCCTGTACCCTCGGCATCCCAAACATTCATCGCCTGATAGGCCGAGGCGCGCTTGGCTTTAACCGCATCCCAAATACCCAGTTGCTGAAAAATGGATCGGGTTTTTTCGGTTAACGCCGCGACACGGGGATCGACTTTTTCTGTCGTAAATATGGGGGCGGCCTGTGATTCAATGAGCGCTATTTTTAGTGGCGATTGGCTCTGGTAATTACTTTGCGACAATAGACACGCCATAGCAGAACCTATGGCTCCGGCACCAACAATTACTGTATCAAAATCACAGTCTACCCACCTAGACATAATCCGCCCCTGACTGTTGTGTGCCCATGCCAAAATGAGCAAATTGATTACGCAGTGATGGCACTAAATCCATTATGAGTAAGCCTGAATTTCGACCCAGAGCAACCGCTGGCGAAGTGAGGCCAAATAGCTTGCTTAGCCCATTGGTAAATAACAGCGTATTGCGTTGATCCTGTGCGCGCTGATCCTGATAATTAAGCAATGGTTCAAGCGCCCCCGCATCAGAATTTATTGGATTTTGTGCAAGCCGGCGAACCAGAGAATCCATATCGCGCAATGATAGATTAAATCCCTGACCCGCTACCGGATGAAGACTATGGGCAGCATTACCGACAACCACTAATCGTCTGCGCACCTGCTCTTCACTTAACGTTTGAATTAATGGGTAACTGACCCGCTGGCCAAGGGTTTTAAATTGTCCCAAACGATCACCAAAACGCGCTTGCAACTGTTCAATAAATGAATTGTCATCCGCAGCCATCAATTCTTGAGTCTGATGATTGGGCTGAGTCCATACTAATGCACTTCGCGCAGAATTTTTATAGTCGGCAAGTGGTAACAAGGCCATAGGACCCTGATCAGTAAAACGCTCATAAGCAACCGCCTGATGAGGAGCTTCTAGACTAAGATTGGCAATAATAGCGCTATGACCGTAATCCTTTTTTCGCGGGTGAATGCCGAGCATTTTTGCACTGGCTGAATCGGCGCCATCGGCAACCACCAATAATTGGGTATTAATTTCTATATGTTTATTATCAATACTTGCGGTTAACTGCATTGACTCAGTTTTAGGCTGAATAGCCTGTATTTTGGCATCACCTACCAGCTCAATATCTGTACTTGCTAGCTGCTGCATTAACACCGCGCCAAGCCAGCTATTTTCGACCACATAACCTAGCGCCTCAACACCTGCCTCCTGTGCCTGTAGTCGCGTTAAGCCCATATGGCCTCGGTCACTTACATGGATAGTCGAAATGGGTTGTGCGTGCTGTTGAATTTGTTGCCAAACCCCCAGATTTTCAAAAATACAGCGACTACTCCAAGAGAGCGCGGTTGAGCGAGCATCAAAACTTGGACTGTACTCAGGAATCTCTCCTTTATTAATTGGCTGAGACTCCAAGACTAAAACCTTCCAACGTTTTTGCTGGGCAAGCAGTAATGCCAGACTTATGCCGACCATACCGCCGCCAACAATAGTAATATCGTAAGGATCTTTTAGCTGACTCATGCCATAAGACTCTCTATTTGATCGCGCTGTTTGGGCACCGCATCGGTTAGCACCTCAAAACCTTTTTTTGTGACTAGGATATCATCCTCAATTCGCACGCCAATGCCTCGCCACTTTTTATCCACATTTTTATTATCTGCAGCGATATAGATACCTGGCTCAATGGTGAGGAGCATGCCTGGCTCATAAACACGCCACTGATTATTAATTTTATAATCACCAACATCGTGCACATCCATCCCCAACCAATGGCTCACGCTATGCATATAAAAATCCCGATAGGCACCCTCTTTAATTAGCTGGTCTACATCGCCATTTAGAAGCCCTAAATTTACTAACCCTTGAGTAATAACAGTAATAGCTGCCTTGTTAGCTTGGTCGTAGGTAACACCAGGAGCAATGGTGTTAATCGCTGCTTCCTGCGCCGCTAATACAATGTCGTAGATTGCGGCTTGAGCATGGCTAAATTTACCATTCACCGGAAAGGTTCTAGTAATATCGGCGGCATAATTCTGATATTCACAGCCGGCATCAATCAGTACTAAATCTCCTGATTTCAAAGCAGATTGGTTTTCTATGTAATGCAGAATACAGGCGTTTTTTCCACCGCCTACAATACTGGTATAGGCTGGGCAGGTTGCACCAGACATCATAAATTGATGCTCTATTTCCGCCTGCAACTGATATTCATAATGCCCTGGCTGGCAGAAGCGCATGGCTCGACAATGCGCCTCGGCTGAAATTTCTGCAGCCTTGCGCATCAGTTTAATTTCAGCGCCTGATTTGATCAGCCGCAACTCAGCCAATAGATGATCCAAGTCCACCTGCTCACAACAGGGCTGACCATCTGACTCTTTATCTATGGTGACTTCATCAACCCACTGCATAAGCTGCTTATCAAAGGCTTTGTCCTTTCCTGCGGAATAATAAATATGACTTTTACCCTCAAGTAAACCAGGCAAAATATCGTCAATATCATCAATTGGAAATGCATCATCAACGCCTAATACCTGTTTTGCCTCAACCGGACCCAAACGCAGACCGTCCCATGTTTCACGAAGTGGATCTTTATCTCGACAAAAAAGTACGCATTCACCCTGTACCCGTTTTGGTATTAACAGCATCACGGCACAGGGTTCAGAAAAGCCACTTAAATAACTAAAGTTAGTGCTTTGTTTATAGGGATAAAGTGTATCTTTTGAGCGCACCTTTTCTGGAGCAGCAGCAATAACTGCAATACTGTTGTCGGTCATCATTGACATCAGGTCTTTGCGTCTTGCCGCATATTCTTTTTTGGAAATCATATTAAAAGTATTGACCAAGCCCTAGTGTATTGTTGGCGCTGGCTCAGTACTTGCCGCTGGATCTAGGTCCGTAAAAATAAGCTGAACGGCGATACGAATATATTCAACTAGCTCGAGATAATCCTTTTCTCCCTCTTCTTCATCCGCGTCAGCTTCGAAATCAGTTGAAATTTGACCAATTGCTGAAATATCTTGCAGTGCTTCTTTGCCATCTTCAGAAACCTCAAATTCAGCGCCCATACCCTCACCTAAACCCGAAAGATAATTAGTGCACCACTCACTGACAGCAACTAGTCGCTCGCCAAGCGGCAATTCGTCATCGGGCAACAGCGGTTTAAAGAGAAAACTTATATCTTGCAAATCACTAAGTGTTTCTTGGTAGAAGGTTTCAAAGGCATTAAAGGCGCCCTCGGCAGCTTTGTCTTCAAGGCCTAGCCATTGGCTAGAGCAATTAATTAAATCTTCCATCTCAACGGCCCCACAACTCAATCTTCCGCAAAGAAAGCCGTGAAATCCTGGAACGCTTGCCTGTATTTTTAATTGATAGAAAAGATCTTCAAGTTGTTCAAATGTCACCGTATCACCTCAGAAAATAATGGCATCAATGGCCATTATGATTAATTTCGATCTTCCAGATTAGCAGTCTGGAATTGACCGCGCTGGTCGCAATGCCTATAGTAAGCTATTCTACCAGAACTGCTATAAAATTAAGTTTGCTCTAATGACTGATACGGAAGAATTTGAACAAAAGCTCGATCAATTAATCGCCACCTGCCAACAGTTGAAGCGAGAAAACGCCTCTTTGCGCGAACGTGAGGCTGGGTTAGTGGGCGAAAGAGGCGCGCTGTTGGAGCAAAATGAAATGGCACGTAAGAAGATCAAAGATATGATTGATCGCCTGAGAACACTGAGTGCGGAGTAACCTATTATGTCGACTGTTTCTCTAAAAATTCATATTTTAGGCAAAGAATATCAAGTTAATTGCCCGCCTGAAGAGCGAGAAGCCCTAGAGCGATCGGCTGAGCTGCTCAATGAAAAAATGGAAGAAATTCGCAGCGGCTCACAAATTATTGGGCTTGAGCGAATTGCCGTTATGGCAGCACTGAATCTAGCCCATGATTTGATTCTTACCGAAACCTCAGCAAAAGAAAATTCATTCGCTTCAGATTTGCTGCAAACCATGAATTCAAAAATTGATTCTGCACTTATTGAAATCGCAAACTAGAATCGCTGACCAACTAGTCCTAAATTGTAATCAAAAAATAATGCTTGCCGCCGAGGCTCTGGTATAATGATTTCATTCCTGGAGTGTTTGCCAGTCAAGAAGTCCCTGAGCCGATACTATCCTTTTGGTAACTCTTTGTCAGCGATGTTGTGCTATACCGCTTGTCGGACTGCCTGATTTGTTGCGAGGGTCGCCCCCTTGAACTTTTCGGTTCAAGGCCACGTTGACAGCGGCACTCTGGGCTACTTTCCCTATAAGAATAAATGCTATGGATACGGCTAAAACCCGAAAACTATTACGCAACAAGAGACGCGAATTATCGGTAAAGCAGCAGATGGTTATGGCTGACCAAATTGCCGCTAACCTCTGTTCGATGCCATTATTTCTTCGCGCAAAGCGTGTAGCTGTTTACCTAGCCAATGAAGGTGAAGTAAATCCATCAATTATTTATGATATTTGTAGCGGAGCTGGTAAGCGCTGTTTTTTACCCGTCGTACATCCCTTTAAACAGAATCGGTTGCATTTTGCGCCCTACCAACCAAGTACTAAGCTAACAAGTAATCGCTTTGGTATTTTGGAGCCCTGCCTTAAAAGCTCCAAGCTATCCCCAGCTTGGAGTCTAGATCTTGTCTTAATGCCATTAGTTGGATTTGATCGTCAGGGCAATCGACTCGGCATGGGAGGTGGGTTTTATGATCGAACCTTTGACTTTACCGCAAAAAAACTCAGCCCCTCACCACAACTCATTGGGCTTGCCTACAGTTTTCAAGAGCTTAAAACTATCCAATCTCAGCCCTGGGATATTCCCGTCTCAGGCATTGTCACGGAAAAAGAATATATTTCAGCCAGTGATAAAAAGTTAGCTTAGGAAAAACTGGTAAGCTGGGTTTTCTGTTTCATCCTCATAGCGGTAACCCAAATTATCTAAAAATTCTTTTAACTCAGCACGATCTCGTTTAGCTACTTGAAGTCCCACTAGCACTCTGCCAAACGCAGAACCATGATTGCGATAATGAAACATTGAAATATTAAAGCGACCACCCAGCTGAGCTAAAAAGTTGAGCAATGCACCCGGACGCTCTGGGAATTCAAAGCGAAACACCTGCTCTTCTTTAATTTGCGCCGCACGCCCACCTACCATATGACGTATATGCAGTTTTGCCATTTCGTTGTCGGTTAAATCGGATAGCTCATAGCCTTTTTTCTGTAAATCAGCCACCAAGGCGAAACGATCATCATCGCCTGATACCTGCACACCAACAAAGATGTGCGCCTGAGTTTCATCACTGTATCTATAATTAAATTCAGAGATACCATGTCTACCCAACACCCCACAAAAGGTTTGGAAACTGCCTGGTTTTTCATCAATGGTCACAGCCAGAACGGCTTCGCGCTTCTCACCTATTTGTGTGCGCTCAGAAATATAGCGCAAACGATCAAAATCTATATTGGCACCGCATTGTACCGATAAAAGAGTCTGATCCTTGACCCCATGTTTTTCTACATATTTTTTTAAGCCGGCGGTGCCCAGTGCCCCCGATGGCTCACAAATCGCACGGGTATCGTTATAAACATCTTTAATCGCAGCGCAAATCTCATCTGTGCTAACCGTAATTACCTCATCAACTAAATCTTTTAGTAAGTGAAATGTTTCCTCACCAATCTGTGCAACCGCTGTACCATCGGCAAAAATACCTACCTGATCTAGAACCACCCGCTCACCCGCTTTTAGTGCCGCATCCAGACAGGCGGCATCATCAGACTCAACCGCAATGATTTTTATCTCTGGTCGCAAATTCTTGATATAGGCAGCCACGCCGGCGCAAAGTCCGCCCCCGCCCACAGCAATAAAAATTGCATCCAGATGGTCAGGATACTGATCTAGAATTTCTTTACCAATAGTGCCTTGGCCTGCAATAACATCAGGATCATCAAAAGGATGAATATAGGTAAGTCCCTGCTGTTTAACCAATTCGGTTGCATGAGCAGCAGCTTCATCATAACTATCGCCAACCAATACCACTTCAGCACCACGCGAGCGCACCGCATCAACTTTAATTCTGGGGGTTGTGCGAGGCATAACGATAGTTGCCGCTATGCCCATTTTCTTTGCTGCTAATGCCAGACCCTGAGCATGATTTCCAGCTGAGGCCGCCACAACGCCTGTGGCGAGTTGTTGATCAGATAGATTGAGTAATTTGTTATAGGCACCACGCAATTTAAAAGAAAAAACCGGTTGTAAATCCTCTCTTTTAAGTAAAACCCTATTGCCTAAGCGCTGGGATAAAAGAGGTGCATTATCAATCGGTGTTTCAATTGCCAGATCGTAAATATTGGCATCTTGAATTTTTTGTACATAATTTTGCGACATGCTGTTTCCGTTATGATTTAGCTAAGTCGTCATGTTAATATAAAAACAACAAAAATATCAGCTTATTGAGGTTATCTGTGGATCAAAATCAACTTAAGCAAGCCGTTGCGCAAGCTGCAGTAGAATACTGCCTAACAAAAATAGAGGCTGATAGCATTGTCGGTATTGGCACTGGCTCTACTGCCAACTGCTTTATCGATCAAATCGCCGAACATAAACATCGTTTTGCAGGCACGGTAGCTAGCTCTGAGGGCTCGGCAGAACGCTTACGCTCTCACGGTATTGAAGTCTTTGATCTCAATCAAGTTGATGAAGTCAGTATTTATATTGATGGCGCTGACGAGGCCAACCCTGCGTTAGAACTAATTAAAGGGGGTGGCGCGGCACTGACTCGGGAAAAAATCGTCACTGCGGTTGCTAAAGAATTTGTGTGCATTGCCGATGAAAGCAAATGGGTCGATTCACTGGGTACTTTTCCGCTACCGGTTGAAGTTATTCCAATGGCGCGCAGTCATGTGGCGCGCGAGCTAGTCAAATTAGGCGGGGATCCTGTGTGGAGAGAAGGCGTGATAACCGACAACGGCAATATTATTCTTGATGTCCATCACTTATATCCGATGGCCTCAGCCTGTGAGCTCGAAGAAAAAATTAATCACATCACCGGTGTGGTAACCAATGGTTTATTTGCTTTAAAACCGGCTGATATTTTATTTTTGGCCACTCAAGAGGGTATTGTCAGTCACCGCGCCTAGCCTCGCGTCATTAGCGAGGCAGCGATACTAGCCAGTCCAATAATTAATGATGCATCATCTTTGCAGGGGCTGACTTAATGGATTTTATTGGCGCGCTAAATGTTATTTCACCACAGTTATCAGTGCCTAACGTTATCTCTGCCGATTCTGTGTGTCCTTGTTTTACGCCAAATAGCATAAGATGTAGACCGCCAGGCTTAAACTCTAAGCGACTATTCGCAGCCACTTCCACAGACTCTACTGGCCGCATTTTCATCATTCCGTTGATGTGCTGATGAGTATGAAATTCAATTTTTTCCGCAAATGTTGAGCCTGCACTGATGAGTTTACAACTCTCTTTGCCCGCATTATTAATTACTAGAAAAGCGGCCGTCATCGAATGACCCGGAATTGGCGCTCGGATAGAAGCCATATCCACAGAAAGCTTTTGCATTTTATGGTGGCCTGCAATAGCCGGCTGTATTAGCCCGCCCAGAAAGGTAGCAATAATAATAAAGGCAATTTTCTTCATGATATTCCTCTTGATGTTTTATTCGCCAAAGTTTTTTAGTTTATCACGCATGTGGTGCAAAAATGTTAAAGTAACGTAAACAGTAATTAATTTGTTATAAAGGCGCTGCTGATGAAATCTTTGCTTAGACTGCTTATCTTAGCCACTTCACTTATCGGGGGGCCGAGCTTTGCAGATTCTTTTTCTACGATAGTATCTCCGGCAAGTATCAGCGCTGTCCCTAAAAATAATGAGTTTACTACTAACAGTCCTACCTTTTTGCCCGTCCAGCAGGCTTTTCAACTTGAGGCTGAGGTTATTGATGATCGTCTTATTCTTAATTGGGATATTGCCGATAATTACTATCTCTACCAAAAAAGCTTTAAGTTTAGCGCACTATCAGGTGAACTTACTTTAGGTTCTCCGCTTTTTGCTGAGGGTCTGCAAAAGTGGGATGAGTATTTTGAAGCCGATGTTGAAGTTTACTATGGCGCAACAACTGTCGAGATTCCTTTTGCTAGTCGGCTGCCAGTATTTTCTGTTGAGATTGAGTCGCAGGGCTGTGCAGATGCTGGACTCTGTTACCCGCCGCGCAAAGAATTATTAACCGTTGATACGACGAGCGGCAATATCACTTTAAGCGAGCCTGTCAAAGCATCATCAACCACCAAGCAGGCGCCGCAAACCGCTTTTTCACTCGGGTTAATTTTAATCTTTGCTCTTGCCGGCGGTTTAATTCTTAATTTGATGCCCTGTGTATTTCCGATTCTTTCAATCAAGGTGCTTAGCTTTACCCAACAACATCAATCCTTAGCCGCCAGAAGACTTCATGGATTTGCCTATACCCTTGGCGTGGTATTGAGTTTTATTGCTATTGCCGGTCTTATGCTATCACTGCGCGCCGGCGGTGAAGCCATTGGCTGGGGCTTCCAGCTACAGTCACCAGGATTTGTTATATTTTTGGTTTATTTATTTACATTCTTAGGACTCAGTCTGTCGGGCTATATGCAGATTTTTACTGGGCTTATGTCTGTAGGGCAAAACACCAACACCAGTAATGGTCTCGCTTCGTCCTTTATGACCGGTGTACTAGCAACCACGGTTGCTAGCCCCTGTACAGCACCCTTTATGGGTCCCGCATTAGGCTTTGCTATTTCTCAAAGCAGTGGCATAGCACTATTAATTTTTGCCTTTTTAGGACTGGGTATGGCATTGCCATTTGTTGCGCTAACTTTAATCCCATCACTGGCTTCAAAACTACCCAAGCCAGGGCAATGGATGGAAAATTTAAAACAATTTTTAGCCTTTCCAATGTATCTAACCGCCCTGTGGTTATTGTGGGTAGCAGGTAGACAAACCGGTGTTGATGTAGTGATCGCAGTGGTCACAGGGATAGTACTTATGGTGCTGTCAATTTGGTTATGGCAACTCGCTGGAAAAACCAAGTCATCGGGTGCAGCCAAATTGAGTAGACTGCTTGCTGCGCTTGCTCTGCTAGCTGCAGTAGCTGTAACGGTACAAAAGTTTAATCAGCGTGAACAGGTTCAACCTTGGCAGGATTACACCCCACAACGCCTAACAAATTTACAAAATAATGGTACTGCCGTATTTGTTAACCTATCCGCTGATTGGTGTATTACCTGCATTGTGAATGAGCGAGTCGCGATGGGTGACGAATTTTATGCAAGCCTTAAAGCAAATAATGTTGTCTATTTAAAAGGTGACTGGACCTTTAAGGATCCGCAGATTACCCAATTACTTAACCAATATAATCGCAATGGTGTGCCACTTTATTTACTTTTCTCTAGGGATTCAAAAGAGGCCGAAGTACTACCGCAAATACTGACTGAAAGCCTGCTCGTCAACAAAATCAACCAACTTTAGCATTTTGCTGCCGTTTTGCCGAAAATAGCGGGGTTTTATTACAAATTCAGGTTATTTTTATAAATACAACATTTGTCGCATTAAATTTTCTTGTTGAAAAGCCTTAAAATTAGACTAAAATCTTCGAAAATGGCGCTAAAAGCCCTGAAAATAAAGCCAAAATACCTGATTATCTAGTTTTATTAATAATTTTTAATTACAGGATAAGGTATTTTAACGACAAATTATCTGAATTTTCGAAGATTTTCGCCAATTTTGCGTGATTTTGCGCCTAACAAGCGGTTTTTTGCTCTTAAATGCGTAAAAACAATCCAAAAGCTACCGCTAACGACACAAAAAGTACCCGCAAAATGCGAGAAAATACATCAAATTTCTTCTATCTTCGCCTAAATTCTAATTATTGCGATAAAATATAGACAGCTTGGCATTTTTAGTGCAGACTTAGCCACAAAATAACGCTTTGCTTGGGGACTTATGTCAAAAATACTTATACTAAACGGCCCTAATCTCAACTTGCTGGGTACGCGCGAGCCTGAGAAGTATGGCCTAGAAACCCTCGATCAAATCAATCAACAACTTGCGAAAACTGCTGAGGATGCTGGTTATACTGCACTTTGCTTCCAAAGCAATGCAGAACATGATCTTATTCAGCGCATTCACGATGCAAAGCAAGAACAAGTTGATCATATTATTTTTAATCCAGGTGCATTCACGCATACCAGTGTTGCACTTCGTGATGCCCTATTAGGTGTGGCCATTCCTTTTATAGAAGTTCATCTCTCTAATGTACATGCAAGAGAGGAATTCAGACGCCATTCCTATTTTTCCGATATAGCTGATGGTGTTGTCTGCGGCTTTGGCGCAAACAGCTACCACCTTGCTTTACAAGCTGTACTTACTAAATCTTAAATTTTAACTCCTAACTATTGAGAGCGCAGGATGGATATTCGTAAAGTAAAAAAATTAATTGAATTGCTAGAGCAATCAAACATTAATGAACTAGAGATTAATGAGGGCGACGAGTCTGTTCGAATCAGTCGCGGTGGAACAGCGGTAACCTATGCTGCTGCTCCAGCACCAGCACCCGCTCCGGTTGCAGCTGCGCCAGTAGCAGCTGCGCCTGCGGAAGCCGCTGAAGCTGCTGCACCGGCGAGTGAAGAGCCTGCAGGTCATGCGGTTAAATCACCTATGGTGGGTACTTTTTATGCCTCACCAGCTCCGGGCTCACCAGCATTTGTTTCTGTAGGTCAGAAAGTCGCTGCAGGCGATGTGATCTGTATTATTGAAGCGATGAAAATGATGAACCAAATCGAAGCTGACAAAGCTGGAACTATTGGTGCCATTTTGGTTGAAGACGGTGAAGCTGTCGAATTTGACCAACCTATTGTTACCATTGTTTAAACACATCTAGGAACTGCAATATGCTAGATAAAGTGCTTATCGCCAACCGTGGCGAAATTGCCCTGAGAATTCTTCGAGCCTGTAAAGAGCTTGGTATTCAAACAGTGGCTGTTCATTCCAAAATTGATGCCGAGCTAAAGCATGTAAAGCTTGCAGATCAGGCTGTCTGTATTGGACCCAACCCATCACCGCAAAGCTACCTAAACGTCCCAGCGATAATCAGTGCTATGGAAGTCACAGGCGCACAGGCTGTTCACCCAGGCTATGGCTTTTTGGCTGAAAACGCGGATTTTGCAGAGCAGGTTGAAAACAGTGGCTTTACCTTTATTGGCCCCAAGGCAGATACCATTCGCACCATGGGCGATAAAGTTGCTGCTATTCAGGCTATGAAGCTTGCCGGTGTTCCAACAGTGCCTGGCTCTGATGGCCCGCTATCAGAAGACCCTGACGAGCTTCGCGCAACCGCTCAACGAATTGGCTACCCCGTTATTGTTAAGGCAGCAGCTGGTGGCGGCGGGCGTGGTATGCGAGTGGTTGAGGATGAAGAGAGTCTAGTAAATTCGGTGACTATCACTAAAACAGAAGCTGCGGCTGCCTTTGGTGATGGCACTGTGTATATGGAAAAATTCCTGCAAAACCCACGACATGTCGAAGTTCAGGTTCTTTCTGACGGTCAAGGTAATGCCATTCATCTAGGTGATCGCGACTGCTCATTGCAGCGTCGCCATCAAAAAGTTATCGAAGAAGCGCCAGCCCCGGGTATTCCAGAGGAGGCTAGACAAGCAGTATTTGCTAGCTGCGTTGAAGCCTGTATTCAAATGAATTACCGTGGCGCAGGGACCTTTGAATTCCTTTATGAAGATGGGCATTACTACTTTATTGAGATGAATACCCGTGTTCAGGTTGAGCATCCAGTATCTGAGATGATTACTGGCGTCGACATTATCAAAGAGCAATTAACCATTGCTAGCGGCAAACCACTTAGTATTAAACAAGAAGATATTGTTTTCCGTGGGCACTCATTTGAATGCCGTATTAACGCTGAAGACCCAAAAACTTTCTTACCACAGCCGGGTAAAATCAATACTTACCATGCGCCTGGCGGAAATGGCGTAAGAGTAGATTCACATATCTACAATGGCTACAGCGTACCGCCTAACTATGATTCAATGATTGGTAAGGTGATTACCTACGGCCGCGATAGAAATTCCGCGCTTTCACGCATGCGCAATGCACTAGATGAAATGGTTATTGATGGCATTAAAACCAATATTGATCTTCATGCTGACTTAGTTCGTGATGAAGAATTCAAAAAAGGCGGGGTTAATATCCATTATTTGGAGAAAAAACTCGGACTTTAATGTTTTGAAGCCATAGGGCATAAACAAAATAAGTGAGTGCTTACTATGGCTTCAAGCAAGTGGATACAGTTAAATATAGAAGCTAGCCCCCAGCAAACAGAGCAAATTGAAGATGCTGCTATGGATGCTGGGGCTGTTTCTGTCACATTGCAAGATGCCGCTGATCAACCGATTTTAGAGCCTGGCGTCGGTGAAACACCACTCTGGGATAGCTGTATTCTTACCGCCCTTTTTTCTGCATCAGTCGAAACCTCAACAATCACAGATCAAATTAATGCCGCTTTACCTTTTTCAATCAAGGCAGAATGGCAGCTGGTGGAAGAAAAAGACTGGTCACAGGAATGGAAAAAACATTTTCAACCTATCCCCTGTAATGAAGGCCGACTGTGGATATGTCCTAGCTGGATAGAAGCACCTGAACCCGATGCGGTTAACCTGCAACTTGACCCTGGGCTGGCTTTTGGTACTGGCAGTCACCCAACCACCATGCTTTGCCTCAACTGGCTTGAAAAACAGTCTCTTGAGGGGAAAACCCTTATCGACTTTGGCTGCGGCTCTGGAATACTGGGTATAGCCGCCTTGTTATTGGGTGCCGAGAAGGTCTGGGCCATAGACAATGACCCACAGGCATTGCTGGCCAGTCGCGACAACGCTCAGCGCAATGGTATAGCCGATGAACGACTAATCACATTGCTGCCAGAACAAATACCGGCAGAGGCTAAGGCTGACATAATGGTTGCCAATATTCTCGCCAAACCGTTGATAGATTTAGCACATCAAATTAGCGACTTAACTTGCAAGAGTGGCCAACTCTGTCTATCAGGTATTCTTAGCCATCAAATTAATCAGGTTTCGGCGGCCTATATCCCGCAATTTATATTTGAACCTGCAACTATTGAAGATGATTGGGTGCAACTCTCAGCCAATAAACAGCCCTAAAAAGCTAAATATTTAGAAAAAATTATCGTTTGCCGTATTTTTTTTGATTGATCACTTTTTAATCAATCTCTATAAGGGTATTATTGCAACCCTAAAAATCAGAGCGAAGAATTCCCTTGTTTAAAATTGGCCCCTATCAAATCAACGGCAAAACCGTTCTAGCCCCTATGGCTGGAGTGACTGACTTGCCTTTTCGACAACTGTGTCGTGAGATGGGCGCTGGACTGGTAGTTTCAGAAATGGTTGCCTCTGACCCAACCACCTGGTCAACACGAAAATCTCGTTTGCGCATCCAGTTTGGTGATGAGCCGTCACCAAAGTCGGTTCAAATTGCCGGTTATGATCCGCAGATGATGGCTGAGGCGGCCCAATTTAATGTGTCGCAGGGTGCTGAAATCATTGATATCAATATGGGTTGCCCTGCTAAAAAAGTTTGCAAACGCGCGGCAGGTTCGGCGCTGTTAAGAGATCCGCAGCTGGTTGAAAGCATCCTAAATGCCGTGGTTAATGCCGTAGACGTGCCCGTAACCTTAAAAATACGTACTGGCTGGGATAGGCAAAATCGCAATGCTACGGAAATTGCTCGTATTGCCGAACAGTCTGGTATCCAGGCGCTGGCAATTCACGGGCGAACTAAGGCCTGTCGGTTTGTGGGTGAAGTGGAATATGACAGCATTGCTAAAGTGGTTGAAACAATTTCAATCCCTGTATTTGCCAACGGTGATATTACCACTGCGCAACAGGCAAAGGCTGTGCTGAACAAAACTGGCGCTAGCGCAGTAATGATCGGTCGTGGCGCACAGGGAAATCCCTGGATTTTTAATCAGATAAATCATTATCTGGAAAAGGGAGAGCTTTTACCCGAGCCAACCATCGAACAGGTGGCAGCTGTTATGACCAGACATCTTTCAGACCTCCATGAATTTTATGGCGAAGTGGGTGGCGTGCGTATTTCGAGAAAGCATATGGGCTGGTACAGCCGTTGGCTTAATGATGGCAAAGCCTTTACCAGCATATTTAATCAACTTGAGACCCGAGAGCAACAGCAACAGCTGCTTCGCGATTTCTTTGCTAACTATTCGCTTGAGGAGCGAGCTGCATGATCCCAGAAAATGATAACCCAACTATTTCGGATGATTTAACTAGTGAATTATCTGCTATTGCTAAACAAAAATCGTTGAGAGACCATGTTTCCGACGCCATGCAGCGCTATTTTGAAGATCTCGATGGGCAGGATACCAAAGAGCTTTATAACATAGTAATGGCTGAGGTGGAGCCACCTTTACTTGAAGCCGCAATGAAATATACCCGCCAAAATCAGAGCAAGACAGCCGCCCTTTTAGGCTTAAATCGTGGCACTTTGCGCAAGAAATTAAAACAGTACAACCTTCTTTAAAACCCGAGGATTAAATGAGCGAATTAAGAAAAATCTCCCGAGCCCTAATTAGCGTGTCAGACAAAACTGGTATCGTTGAGTTTGCCCAAGCACTGAACGAACAGGGGGTAGAAATATTATCCACTGGTGGAACCTTTCGACTGCTTAAAGAGAATGGCATTCAGGTGGTTGAAGTATCCGAATACACTGGCTTTCCTGAAATGATGGACGGTCGAGTTAAAACACTGCATCCAAAGGTTCATGGTGGCATTTTAGGCCGACGCGGAACAGATGAGCAGGTAATGGAAGAACATGGTATCCAAGCCATTGATATGGTGGTGGTTAATCTATATCCATTTGCAGCTACAGTAGCTGACCCAAACTGTGACTTACCAACAGCTATTGAAAATATTGATATTGGCGGCCCTACTATGGTTCGCTCTGCGGCAAAAAATCATCGTGATGTCGCTATTGTCGTTAATGCCGGCGACTATGGAAAAATTACTGAGGAAATGCAGTCTAATCAGGGCCAATTGGACTATGAGACACGCTATGCGTTAATGGTTAAAGCCTTTGAACATACGGCAGCCTATGATGGCATGATTGCCAATCATTTTGGCGGGCGTAATACGCAGAATGAAACGCGAGATTTTTCTGATACTTACAATGTTCAATATGTAAAAACTCAGGATATGCGCTATGGTGAAAACCCCCATCAAAAAGCCGCTTTTTATACTGAGGCCAATCCAAGTGATGCTAGTGTTTCAACGGCTACGCAAATTCAGGGTAAAGAGCTATCCTTCAACAATATTGCTGACACAGATGCTGCACTTGAAACGGTTAAACAGTTTGAAGAGCCAGCCTGTGTGATTGTTAAGCATGCTAATCCCTGCGGCGTGGCTATCGCTGTAGATATCGCAACAGCCTATGAGTTGGCATTTGCTACCGATCCTGAATCTGCCTTTGGCGGTATCATTGCCTTTAACCGAGAATTAGATGCCAAGACAGCCGCTGCTATCTGTGAGAAACAATTTGTTGAAGTTATTATTGCTCCCTCAATAGCCGAAGATGCTAAAGCCGTAGTCAGCGCCAAGAAAAATGTGCGCCTACTTGAGTGCGGTAATTGGAGTGATCAAAGACCTCAGGACTTTGACTATAAGCGCGTTAATGGCGGCTTATTAATCCAGGATCGTGACAACGGCATGATCGCGGAAAAAGACTTAAAAGTCGTGAGTGAACGTGCACCGTCCGAGCAGGAAATGAAAGATATGCTATTTGCTTGGAAAGTCGCCAAAATGGTTAAATCGAATGCGATTATCTATGCCAAAAACAATCAAACGGTTGGTGTGGGTGCTGGCCAGATGAGCCGAATTAATAGTGCGCGTATTGCCGCAATAAAGGCTGAGCATGCCGGCCTTGAGGTCAAGGGTGCAGTTATGGCTTCGGATGCATTTTTTCCATTCCGTGATGGTATTGATAATGCAGGTCAGGCAGGTATTAGCTGTATTATTCAGCCTGGCGGCTCAATGCGCGACGATGAAGTTATTGCTGCAGCCAATGAGCATGGTATGGCAATGGTGTTTACCGGTATGCGTCATTTCAGACACTAGGCTGGGAGCTTAATTCGTTTAAATTCTTCCAATGCCAGTTCGCGGGACTGTTTTACATCCACAATTGGCATTGGATAATTTTCTCCTAACACAACATGAGCCGCAGCCAGAATTTCTGGCGGTGCCAACCAGGGTGCATGGATATACTTGGCCGGCATTTTTGCTAATTCGGGTACGTATTGACGAATATAATCGCCCTGCTTATCAAATTTCTCGCTCTGTGTAATCGGATTAAATACTCTGAAAAAAGGTGCCGCATCAGCACCACAACCAGCAACCCACTGCCAACTCGCACTATTACTGGCTAAATCAGCATCCAATAGGCAATCCCAAAACCAGCGCTCCCCTTCCTGCCAATGTATCAGAAGGTTTTTGACTAAAAAGGATCCTACCACCATGCGCACACGGTTGTGCATATAGCCTGTGCTGTATAGCTCCCGCATACCTGCATCAATAAGTGGGTAACCTGTTTGCCCAGTTTGCCAAGCCGTTAAATTTTGCTGATTATCTTTGGACCAGTTAAAGCGATCAAACTTTGCCTGCAGGTTTGTGTCTGGCAACTGTGGAAAGTGATACAGCAGATAATAAGAAAACTCACGCCACCCCAGCTCACTTAGGAATACGGCAATATTATCTTCATTTGCCGCGATAGGCCCCTGCGCTTTCGCTCTGTGCCAGGCAGTATTCGGGGATATTAGGCCAAAATGCAAATAGGGGGATAGTCGCGATACATGGGCTTTGCTTGGGAAATTTCTACCCTCGCGATAATCAGCGATACCCTGTTCGAGAAAGGCATCCAAATTTGTGTCAGCGGTTTCCTCATCCACCGTCCACATTTCACTAATTTTGCTATCCCAGTTTATCTTAGGCTTTAAATTTAGGTTATTAATTGTAAGTGAGCACTCACTTTTATTTAATATTCTTATTTCTTCTGGCACGGGTAATGGCCTTCTTGGCGAGGTGTATTCTAAACAACCTCGCTTATAAAAGGGGGTAAAAACCTTGTAGGCCGTTTGATCTTTTTTAAGAATTTCCCAAGGTTCCCATAGCAGTGAACCGTTAAAACTTTTGACCTTAAGCCCCAAGTCTTTTAGCTGTGCTTTAAGCTGAGTATCGCGCTTTAAGCGCCAGGGCTCGTAACAACGATTCCAATAAATGGCTTGGGCGTTGTGAGTATCAATTAAATGCTGAAGAATCTCTAAGGGTTCACCATTAAAAATATTAAGCTTTCCGTCAAGAGAACGATCTAAGGCTTCAAGCGCTTCGTGAAGAAACCACCGACTAGCTCCACCCATGGCCCAGTCACCGGCGGACTGATCATCCAAAATATAAACTGGAATGATTTCTCCATCTCTACAGGCCTGAAATAATGCAGGATTGTCTGCCAGTCTTAAGTCCTGTCTAAACCATAGAATAATAGGTGAAGCTTTGTTTTCGGGGTCTTGCATATAATTTTGCCTTATTATTTTTTCTATCAGACCTACGGTACGGCTTTTACGATTGGATTAATCATGGTTTTTTATCGCAATCATTGCTTACTCTGATACAATTCTTGTCTTCTTACAACTCGATTATTTAAGCGTTAATAAATGAATATATTGGTTATTGGCTCAGGCGGCCGCGAACATGCATTAGCCTGGAAAGCATCTCAATCTGCGAGCGCACAAACAGTTTATGTCGCCCCTGGCAATGCGGGCACGGCTATTGAGCCCGGCCTTGAAAATGTAGCTATTGGCGCTGGTGATTTCGCCGCACTAGCAGAGTTTGCAAAGTCTAATAATGTAGGTCTTACCATTGTAGGACCAGAACAACCGTTGGTCGATGGCATTGTTGATTATTTCAATGAGCGACAATTGCCAATATTTGGCCCATCCTCAGGTGCGGCACAGTTGGAAGGCTCGAAATCCTTTACCAAGGATTTCCTTGCTCGTCACAACATCCCCACGGCCTTTTATGAAACCTTTACTGAGGTTGAACCTGCGCTTGAGTATCTGCATAAAATCGGCGCGCCCATTGTTGTTAAGGCGGATGGTCTTGCTGCAGGCAAGGGCGTTATTGTGGCAATGAACCTTGACGAAGCTGAAGCTGCTGTTCGCGATATGTTGGCGGGAAATGCTTTTGGAGAAGCCGGTCACCGCGTGGTAATTGAAGAGTTTCTAGACGGCGAGGAAGCCAGCTTTATTGTGATGGCAGACGGCACTAACGTACTGCCCATGGCTACCAGCCAAGATCATAAGCGCGTTGGCGTAGGGGACACAGGACCCAATACGGGGGGAATGGGCGCCTATTCTCCCGCACCCGTGGTTGATGATGTTATTTATCAACGTGTGATGGATGAGGTCATTTACCCTACAGTTCAAGGCATGGCTGAGGAAGGTAATAGTTATACGGGTTTTTTATATGCAGGCCTAATGATTATGGCCGATGGCACTCCAAAGGTTATTGAGTATAACTGTCGTTTTGGTGACCCTGAAACTCAACCTATTATGCTGCGTATGCAATCTGATCTAGTGGCACATTGCTTAGCTGCGATTGATGGCACACTCAATAATCAGCAAACAAGCTGGAATCAAAAACCCTCCGTCGGTGTAGTACTTGCTGCGGGAGGCTATCCTAACAGCTACAACAAAGGCGATATAATTTCTGGCTTACCTTCGCTAGACAACAATAGCGCTTCGGCCGATGTTTCTGAAAAAGTTTTTCATGCAGGCACAACTGAGATTAATGGCAATATCTGCACCAATGGCGGTCGCGTACTTTGCGTTACTGCATTGGGTGAAAATGTTTCCGATGCTCAGGTTCAAGCCTATAAACTGGCTGCCAAAATCAGCTGGAATGGCATGTTTTATCGAGACGATATCGCCTGGCGAGCGATAGAAAGAGAGCAAAAAAACTAATCGAAACCAATTAAATAATGACTGATTTGGCTTTTTTTCGAAACGATATCTCGTTTATTGCCTATGGCAATAGCCATTTAGCCGTTCTTTTTATCTCCACTGTTTTGCTGGTATTGGTATTAGTGGCCAGCAAAAAGTTAAGCCCTTGCCAGAACCTATTAATTGGTCGCTGCCTAGCTATTGTTCTGGCGCTTTCAGTGGTTTTTTATACGATTTTTGAACTTGTCCTTGGGCGTTTTACTATTGCAAATGATTTGCCGCTATCACTGTGCAATCTGTTCTCGTTACTTGCCCCCTTTGTTTTCTGGAACCCAAAACATAAGTACTTTGAGCCCATTTATTTTTTAGTGATGGCGGGAACCTTTCAAGCCATAGTCACGCCCGATCTTTATTACGATTATCCTGCTTACGAATTCTTTAAATACTGGATTAGCCACGTCGGGCTAGTTCTTTTAATGATTCATTATATGGTTTGCTTTGAACTCTTTCCCACAGCTAGGGGGATGATTAGAACATTTGGCTGGCTTAATGCTTATGTTGCTTTACTTATGCCAATTAACTATTTATTAAATGCCAATTATTTTTACCTTATGTCAAAACCAATAAATCCCTCAATATTGGACTTTTTTGGCCCCTGGCCAGTATATATATTGGTCGCAGAAATACTGGTAATGGGATTTTTCGCAATTGCTATGATTCCTGTATTTTTTGCAAAGAAATTTGTAACCACTGGCAAATAGTAACTCCAATTAAGTAGAATAGGTCTATGGGACAACGACAACTTTCAACAATTGATCGGCTGATAGATCAATTAGACGCTGCGCTTAGAACATCGCTAAGTGGAGCACCCGTGCCTCATCGACAGTCTCCTTCTACTGAGGTTGAAGAAACAGAATTAACTGAGGATCAACGACAACACGCGCTTGGCTTGATGCGCGTTAATCATGCTGGGGAAGTTTGTGCACAGGCGCTTTATCAGGGCCAAGCGCTTACCGCTAAACTCCCAGAGGTTGGCGATCAAATGCGCGAAGCGGCCGATGAAGAAATTGATCATTTGGCTTGGTGTGAACAACGTATTGAACAGCTAGGCGGTAAAACCAGTGCTTTAAATCCACTTTGGTATGGTATGTCGTTTGCTATGGGGGCTGGTGCCGGCTTAATTAGCGATAAACTTAGCCTGGGCTTTGTTGCCGCAACCGAAGATCAAGTTTGCCAACATTTAGAAAAACATCTCGATGAGCTTCCTGCAGGGGATTTAAAAAGCCGTTCTATTGTCGAACAGATGCTCGAAGATGAGGCTAGACATGCTGAATCGGCATTAGACGCTGGCGGACACCGTTTTCCAAAGCCTGTATTAAAGCTTATGACTTTGGTTTCATCGGCGATGACCAAAAGTAGCTACAAGCTATAACGCACCCAGTCTTTAATCAGACTGTAAAATACTCTCTCTATCTGCGTCTAGATCCCTTTGCCAACCATTAATTAGATCCACAATCTGATTGGCTACCCAACTGTGAATGGGTGAGCTGGCGGTTCGACTATGTTGAAGCAATACCATTGGAATAGTGCCCACATGAGGCAGACCTGAGGGGTAGCGCTTACGCACTATTCTATACATCTCACGATCCATAGCATTACCATATTTTGCTGCAACCATCAGGCAATCAGAGCCGCAAACTGTCTCCATAGCGGTCATTAACTGGTTCGTCACCAAAGCTTTCTTACGCTTTCTACCCAGGTCCCTAAGTGCCTTATCAAATCGTGCATCTGTGCGAGCGCTAACACGCTTATAGATAAGCAAGTAATACTGTACAAATGGGTATTCTAAAATTTCATCTAATGTAACTTCAGAGTTATTGGCTAGCGGGTGACCCTCTCTCATCCAAATTGATGGCGTAAAAATTGCCAGCCTTTTTGAAGAGATATCTTCACTAACGCCTCTTTCCACATCAATAGCAAAGTCCAGTACACCCTCGGCTAGCTCGCCTTCAACAGACTCTGTTTCACTAGATATAGACAGAATTAAACCCGGCGCCTGTTCGGTAAAGACTTTGGTTAATTCGGAAATTAGAGAAATAGCTACAAATTCAGGAACGGCAACTGTAATTTCACCGACAAAGGTAGACGGATCAAACTCACCCTCACTGACCATCTCTAGAATAGTATCTAGCAAACTAGGCAGTCTTATTTCCAGCTCTCTTGCCCTAGGCGTTGGCACTAATTCATTACCCGTTCGAGTAAATAAAGGGTCATCTAATTGGTCGCGCAAGCGCTGTAAAACCCGACTCATAGCGGGCTGGGTAATAAATAATCGCTCGGCGGCTTTGGTTACACTTTTCTCTTCTAAAAGCGCCTGTAAGGAAACCAATAAATTTAAATCTAACCTAGATAATCTTTGTAAGTTCACCTGCTCTCTCCCAAGTCATTACCTGGATGCATAATGTTAATGCAAACAATGCATTAGAAGTATGGCATGTTTCGCCTTATAGTATCAACCATAAAGCAATGAATGATGAGCTTTAAAGATTTAGAGGTTTAGCGCTAAAGCTTAGCGATAAACTACCAAGCGAAGTTAACAATATGAAGTCTTAACTTGCTTGAAACCAGACCCCTCTTAATCCTTGCTAAAGGATTTTTTTAGGACCCTCCCAGGGTCCTTTTTTTTATCTCCAGCAAGGTCATAACAAAATGTAATGGCCTATATGCATCAAATGCATTGGATTAATGGGAAGGCTAACACTAAAGTGCGCGCCTTAAGAAGTTAGCTGCCCCTCAGCAACTTCTTACCCAAACCCCTCTTTGCGATTAATCCAAAGAATTTTATCGGGAGCCAACCCTTGGCTCCCTTTTTTTTATCTTTTTTTTGCCTCTAAACAATCTCGTAACTATGCGTTACCTCAACACCAGCTGCGCTTAGCATTATGGACGCTGAACAGTACTTTTCTGCAGAAAGATCCACCGCGCGCTTCACCTGACTTTCTTTTAGATCGGTTCCAGTAACAACAAAATTGATATGTATTTTACTAAATACCGCTGGCACAGCATCAACTCGCTCTGCTTCAACCTCCGCTCTGCAGTCAACAATTTGTTGGCGCCCTTTTTTCAGCATGGCTATCACGTCATAGGATGCACAGCCTCCCAGCCCTAAAAGGATCATCTCCATTGGACGCACGCCCATATTTCTTCCGCCCTGCTCTGGCGCGCCATCCATAACGACTGAGTGACCACTTCCCGACTCACCCAAGAACATAACGCCATCTACCCATTTGACTACTGCTTTCATGCACTCAACCTCTCAATAACAACTGGCTTTTTTGAAGATTACTATTTTAGCATTTCCATCGCGCAATAAACCCTATTGTTTACTAGTATTTCACTGTATCACAGCCTTTAATCTGGCTGAAATTTTAAGAATTTTCGAAAAACACAGGCATCAGGGGTTCAATTTGACCAGAATACAATCGGATTTCTGCTTAAGACATTTAGAAATATTTTTAGAAAATAGCCGAATTCGCAAATATAAGGCAAAAAAAACAATTATTCATTTGGGTGATTACAGTGAATCACTATTCTACATTTTAAGTGGCTCGGTTGCGGTCGCTACCGAAGACAGTGATGGCAGAGAGATTACGCTAGCCTATTTGAATCCTGGGGACTTTGTTGGCGAGATGGGCCTATTTGAAACTAGCCCCAGAAGCGCGCGCATTCGCGCCAAAACCAACTGCGAAATGGGTGAAATAAGCTATAGAAAATTTCTTAGCCTTAGTGAAAAACATCCTGAATTACTATTTGCCGTTGCACGCCAGCTCGCAAGACACTTAGCAAGCACATCATCCAAAGTACGCGACTTAGCATTTTTAGATGTTAGCGGTCGTGTTGCTGGAGCCCTGATCAATCTTTGCCAACAGCCTGATGCCCAACCTATGGCCGACTTCACAATAATTCGCAGCACCCGACAAGAGATTGCCAAATTGATTGGCTGCTCAAGAGAAATGGTTGGAAGAGTCCTGAAGCAGTTTGATGAGGCTAATTATATTTCGCTACGCGGCAAAAATATCATTGTTTATAAAGGCAGCCTTCAGTCTATTAGCAGAAGTAGCACAAAACCCTATGGCACTAACTAAAGAATAACTTAAGTTGTTGGCCTGGATTATCACTGCGCATAAACGCCTCACCGACGAGAAACCCATGCACATCTTTTTCTTTCATGGCTTGAACGTCTTGACTGCTGTGTATACCGCTCTCTGTAATCACAATGCGCCCTGCAGGAATTTTATCCAGCAAATCGAAGGTATTATTTAATGAAACTTCAAAGGTATGAAGATTGCGGTTATTAATACCAATAAGTGGATTCTCAATAGATAACGCAATCTCTAATTCACGCTGATCATGCACTTCAACCAATACATCCAAACCCAGCTCAAGGGCTTTGGCATGCAGTGATTCTAATTCAGATGGCTGAAGTGCCGAAACAATTAAAAGTACACAGTCTGCACCCATAGCTCGGGCTTCATAAAGCTGATATTTATCGACAATAAAATCTTTTCTTATTACCGGTAGTGAACAGGCAGCACGAGCGTCAATTAAATACTGGTCCGCTCCCTGAAAAAAATCAACATCAGTTAAAACCGAAAGGCAGGCTGCGCCCCCTAGTTCATAACTCTGCGCAATAGCAACCGGATCAAAATCTTCCCGGATAACACCTTTGCTGGGAGAAGCCTTTTTAATTTCAGCAATAACCGCAGATTCACCTGCAGCTATTTTTTTCTGTAACGCCTTGGCAAAACCACGTGGGGCTGACGCGCCTTTTATTGCTAGCTTTAGCTGCTCAAGACTAATTTTAGCCTTACGCTCAGCAACTTCTTCCGCTTTTCGCGCTAAGATTTTTTTTAGTACTGTAGGTGTTTCAATGGTCATATTGCTCTCTTAAAAATACTTAGCCGTCAGATTGTGCTTGGGTAAAGGCTGCAAAATCTTTAATTTTAGCGCCCGCCAACCCAGACACAATAGCATCCTGCGCCATAGCCACGCCCTGCTTTAGATCTGAAGCACAGCCCGCCACATACAGCGCCGCGCCTGCATTAATTGCAATTAAGTCTGCGGCTTTTTCTGCATGCTCACCCTGTTGCTTGCCTAAAGCGTCAGAAATAATAGCAAGCGATTGCTTGGCATCATTAACTGACAGACCCTCTAAACTCTGGCGGCTTTGGAAAAAATCTTCAGGGCTAATGGTATATTCGGTTATTTTCCCTTTATAAAATTCGGCTACTGAAGTTTCAGCTGCGATACTTATCTCATCTAAACCATCGGCAGAATTCACCACCATAATGTGCTCAGCACCGAGCCTTCCTAATACTTCTGCCATGGGTCGACAAAGCGCTGCATCATAAACCCCTATCAACTGCTGTCCGACACCGGCAGGATTAGTCATCGGCCCAAGAATATTGAATATGGTGCGCAAACCCAGCTCTTTGCGGGGCCCTATAGCATGCTTCATAGCACTATGATGCGCCGGCGCAAACATAAAGCCTACGCCTAATTGGTCGACACACAGCGCAACCTGCTGTGGGGATAAGCTTAAATTAACTCCCGCTGCTTCTAATAAGTCAGCGGCACCACTGCTGCTGCTTACTGAGCGATTACCGTGCTTAGCAACCCGTCCACCCGAGGCGGCAACAACAAAACTTGATGCTGTTGAAACATTAAATAAATTTGATTCGTCACCGCCGGTACCCACAATATCCACCAAGTGTTCACCGCTGACTTCCACTCCAGTTGCCAGCTCACGCATAACTTCCACAGCGCCGGCAATTTCATCAATACTCTCACCTTTCATGCGCAGAGCCACAAGAAATGCGCCAATCTGTGACTGGGTAGCGTTGCCAGTCATAATCTGACGCATCACATCCCGCATTGTTTCAGAGGATAAATTTTCGCTGTTGACAACTTTTTCTAATGCTTGAGTAATATCCACAACTTAGCCCTTCAGAAAGTTATTAAGCAGGTCATGACCATGCTGAGTAAGAATAGATTCAGGGTGAAACTGCACACCCTCCACAGCCAGCTCTTTATGCCGAACACCCATAATCTCATCCAATGTGCCATCATCATTTTGCGTCCAAGCTGTCACTTCTAAACAAGCAGGAAGCGTATTCTGATTGATCACTAGAGAATGATAACGAGTAGCTTCGAACGGATTGGTTAATCCTGAAAAAACACCGGTATTTTTATGTTGGATCATGGAAGTTTTACCATGCATCACCTGCTTGGCGCGAACAATTTCACCACCAAAGGCCTGACCAATACTTTGATGACCTAGACAGATACCCAAAATGGGTATTTTACCTGCAAAATGCTTAATTGCTTCAACAGAGATACCGGCTTCGTTTGGCGTACAGGGGCCTGGAGAAATAACAATCTTTTCAGGCGCTAGCGCCTCTATCTCTGCAATAGTAATTTGATCATTGCGATGCACCTGAACATCGGCTTTTAGCTCCGCCAAATATTGCACTACGTTGTAGGTAAATGAATCATAGTTATCGACCATTAAAATCATTTATCTACTCCAGCACATACCATGGCCGCAGCTCGCATAATTGCGCGCGCCTTATTCATAGTTTCTTTCCATTCCAATTCAGGCTTTGAATCGGCAACAACGCCGGCGCCTGCCTGAACATGTAGCACATCATCTTTAATAACTGCGGTTCGAATAGCAATAGCAGTGTCCATATTGCCATTCCATCCAATATAGCCAACGGCGCCACCATAGACGCCCCGCTTTACCGGCTCAACCTCATCAATAATTTCCATTGCACGAATCTTGGGCGCACCACTCAGCGTTCCTGCTGGCAAGGTAGCCTTGAGCACATCAATGGGTGGCATATTGTCTGTGACTTCGCCCACCACATTTGAGGTTATATGCATCACATGAGAATAGCGCTCAACCACCATTTTCTCTGTTACTTCTACTGTGCCTGGCTTACTAATGCGCCCGACATCATTACGCCCTAAATCAATCAGCATAAGGTGCTCAGCAATTTCCTTAGGATCGTCTAGCATATTCTGCTCAAGGGCTAGATCTTCTTCCTCTGACTTGCCTCGACGCCTTGTACCCGCAATAGGACGAACCGTGACCTGACCATCCTCTAATCGAGCAAGCACCTCTGGCGATGAACCCACGATATGAAAATCATCTAAATCCAGAAAGTACATATAAGGAGAGGGATTGAGTCGGCGAAGCGCTCGGTATAAATTGAGTGGCGCCGCCTTAAATGGTGCCGACAAACGCTGCGACGGTACAACCTGCATGGCATCACCTGCCATAATATAGTCTTTAATTTTATCCACTGACTTTAAGAATTGAGCTTCTCCAAAACTGGATTTAAAGGTATCTTCACTCAGTTCCTGTAGCTGCTGCTTGGGCTCTTCTATATTTGGAGCAGGCTGAGCTAATTTTTGCTGTAATTCATCAAGTCGTGCATTGGCCTTTGCAAGTCCATCTGACTCACCCGCATCGACGTGAACAACAAGCATTAGTGTGCCTGATAAATTATCAAAGATAGCCACCTCATCAGAAGCCATTAGTAAAATATCTGGAGTTCCCAATTCATCCTTGGGCTGAGACTTGGCTAATCTGGGTTCAACATAACGCACGGTGTCATAACCAAAGTAGCCGACAAGACCACCTGTAAACCGGGGAAGATCGGGAAGCTCAGGCATACTAAAAAGCTGTCTAAAACGCTCAACCTCTGCCATGGGGTCATCGGTATGACGATTTACCATTGGCTTGCCATCTTTAATAATTTCTAACTGCTGGCCATAAACACGCAATACCGTGGAGGTTTGAAGACCTATCAGTGAGTAGCGCCCCCATTTTTCACCGCCTTGGACGGACTCAAATAAATAAGAGTTGGCGCCATAAGCTAGTTTAAGGTAGACACTCAGCGGCGTCTCAAAGTCTGCCAGCACTTGCCGGGTTACGGGGATTCGGTTGAAATTTTGACTTGCCAGTTCGGCGAATTTTTCAGGAGTCATTTAGTTTTCCTAGTAATGTAAGAGGCTTTAGGGCGCTGATCGCCCTCGACGATACTATGAGTACCATCGCCACCGCTGGTGGCTGTTAACCTGCTGTACAAAACATGTATTTTTCAAGACTCTGCCCTCTTTTAAGAACAACAATTGTAGTCAATATTCTTGGTTGCGTAAATCAGCTTACTGCACTGAGCTCTACACGCATCTTATCAATCACTTCTTTGTAGCTTGGCTGGCTAAAAATTGCTGAGCCCGCTACAAAAGTATCTGCACCTGCTGCTGCAATCTCTTGGATATTTGCTACGCCTACACCGCCATCAACCTCAAGTCTAATATCATAGCCGCTATCATCAATGATTTTGCGCGCCTGCTTAAGCTTATCCAAGGTTGAAGGAATAAATTTTTGACCGCCAAAGCCGGGATTAACAGACATTAACAGCAACATATCCATTCTATCGAGAACCCAATTTATCGGATCTAAATTAGTTGCTGGATTTAACACCAAGCCTGCCTTACAACCAAGGTCTCTAATCAACTGTAATGAGCGGTCAATATGCTGAGAAGCTTCGGGGTGAAATGTTATATAACTCGCACCCGCATCAGCAAACATACGAATTAGGTCATCCACTGGCTGCACCATTAAATGCACATCAATAGGTGCAGTGACACCGTAGTCTCTAAGCGCCTTGCATACCATAGGGCCAATCGTTAGGTTGGGCACATAATGGTTATCCATAACATCAAAATGCACTATATCGGCACCTGCTTCTAGAACAGTTTCAACCTCTTCACCCAAGCGGGCAAAATCGGCAGCTAATATGGATGGAGCAATCAGATAATCTGTCATAAAACACCAATTTTAACGTGAGACGTAATAATGCTAGAGAATGGTTTTAGGTGCAAATAATTTGAGGGTCAATTTAAGTAATTAAGCCCAGCGCTATAATTATGTTATCTAACTATGTCACAATAAACTTTACTATTTAATTCAGCGAGTTTTTGGATTATGGAAAAAACCTTAGGGGTCGTCATGGATCCCATTCAGTCTATCAACTTTTATAAAGATACCACCCTAAGTATTTTACTTGCGGCACAGGAACAAGGGTTTAAGCTTTTTTATATGGAGCAACAAGACCTATTTCTGGAAAATGGCGCCCCTTTTGCTGAGGTTCGCCCATTGCGCGTTATAAATAATCCTGATGGCTGGTATGAGTTGGATAAAGCAAGCGCCGTACCTCTTAATGAGCTTGATGTTGTGATTATGCGCAAAGACCCGCCTTTTGATAGCGAGTTTATCTATTCCACTTATATATTAGAAGCTGCTGAGAAACTTGGCACACTGGTTGTAAATAAGCCTCAAAGCCTTCGCGACTGCAATGAAAAGGTTTTTGCGACTGAATTCCCAGAATGCACACCACCTCTTCTGGTGAGCCGAAGCATAAAGCGCTTAACCCAATTTTTAGCAGAGCATCATGATGTGGTTTTCAAGCCTCTAGACGGCATGGGTGGGTCCTCCATTTTTCGAGTAAAGGCAGGGGATCAAAACCTCAATGTTATTCTGGAAACTCTTACCCAACATGGCAGTCAAACCATCATGGCACAAAAGTATTTGCCTGAAATTACTGATGGCGACAAGCGCGTGTTGGTCGTGGACGGCGAAGTCATTCCTTTCTGCTTGGCAAGAATTCCCTCTGAAAAAGATTTTCGTGGAAACCTAGCCGCTGGCGGCCAGGGCGTGGTCCGCCCCCTTTCAGAAAGAGATCAATGGATTGCCAAACAGGTTGCACCCAGTTTGGTTGAGCGCGGACTACTTTTTGTCGGCCTTGATATTATTGGCGACTACCTAACTGAAATTAATGTCACTAGCCCAACCTGTGCACAGGAAATTGATCGCGCGCAAAATACGGCCATTGGCGAAAAATTAATTACCGCTATTTGTCGCCGCATGGCCTGATATCTGCGGTAAATTTTTGTCTTTAACTTGTTTTTGATAAATAGAGGCCTCATATTATAGCTATGAGTGAGTCATCCAAAAAATCCATATCCAGTTTAAAAGATCATTTCTTAGTCGCTATGCCAGGCCTACATGATGATAATTTTTCTGGCTCTGTCGTCTATATCTGTGAGCATAATAGCGAGGGCGCCATGGGGCTGATTATTAATCAGCAACTGGATATACCTGCCAAGGCTGTTTTTGATCGCCTAGAACTGAAATATAATCAACAGGAAGGCGACGAACTTATTTTTGATGGCGGGCCTATTCAACAGGATCGTGGTTTTATTTTGCATAGCGCCAGCGACCAAAAATGGGAATCAACCATCCATATAGGTAGCGATATTAGTTTAACCACGTCAAAAGATATTCTCGGTGATATCGCTCTGGGAACAGGTCCAAAGGATGCTCTAATCACATTGGGCTACTCGAGCTGGGGTGGCGGGCAACTAGAAGAAGAACTTAAGGACAATAGCTGGCTGGTCATTCCAGCTGATTCAGCTATTTTGTTTAATACCGACTGTGCTCGGCGCGCTCAGGCGGCCGCCCTATCTATTGGTTTAAATTTAGATATGCTGGCACTAGAGTCTGGGCATGCATAATTTGGATGGGCATCAGACAGTCTTAGCCTTTGATTATGGTCTGCGACAAATGGGCGTAGCCACGGGTCAAACCCTGACGGGCTCAGCTCAAGGACTTTGCATTCTCAAGGCGCATGATGGCATTCCAAATTGGGATGAAGTTTCAAAACTACTTGATGAATGGGCACCTGATCTTATCTTGGTGGGGTTGCCGCTTAATATGGATAACAGTGAAAGTGAACTCAGTCGATTAGCCAGAAAATTTGCCCGGCGCTTACAGGGGCGATTTAATGCCAATGTGCTAATGGTTGATGAGCGACTGACCAGCCAAGACGTTAAGGCCTTGATTCGAGATGAAAATCATAAGGGCACAAAGGGGCGAACAGATCTAACAAAAATTGATCACCTTGCCGCTGCATTAATTTTACAAAGTTGGCTAGATCAACCAGATTTGGGCCAACAGCCCTAAACTTGCTGTTAGACGTTATAATTTTAGTAGCAGAATAAATTACCTCTTAACAATAATATAAGACTGCAATTAATGGTTTCTATTGAAAAAAATATCACTTCAGTGAAGCAGCGAATTGATCAGGCTGTGACGCAAGCGGGCAGAGATCCAAAAAGCCTTAAGCTACTGGCAGTTAGTAAAACTCGTCCGGCAAGTGATATTGAAGAAGCCTTTATTAAGGGGCTTAGTGCATTTGGTGAAAACTATTTGCAGGAGGCTATTGAAAAAATTAACTCGCTAGCGACTTTGGGCGCAGAATGGCATTTTATTGGTCCACTTCAATCCAACAAAACTCGCCAAGTGGCAGAACACTTTGACTGGGTTCACTCTGTGGACAGAATCAAAATCGCTAAACGCCTGAGCGAGCAGCGACCCGATCATTTGCCGCCGATTAATATTTGCCTACAGGTCAATATAGATGCTGAACCGAGCAAATCTGGGGTATTGCCTGAGGACGCCATTGATCTGGCGCTAATAATCAGCGATCTACCTAATATTCACCTACGCGGATTAATGGCAATACCTAAAGCCAGCTCAACCTTAGACGCACAGCGCCAGCCCTTTCGCGCATTGCGATTATTAAAGGAACAAGTTAATCAGCAACTGGACAATTCTCAAAAACTCGATACCCTTTCAATGGGAATGTCCGGCGATATCGAAGCTGCTATATTAGAGGGGTCAACTATACTTCGTGTCGGCACAGATATTTTTGGACCAAGAGCCAACAAAATTAATAACAATGGAAACCCAGCATTATGAGTAAAGTAGTTTTTATCGGTGGCGGTAATATGGCGTCATGTTTGATTGGCGGCATGCTAGCCAATGGCTTTTCTAGCAAAGATATTTTAGTCAGCGAGCCAAATGCTGACTCACGTAAAAAGATTGAAGCCACACACGGAATTTCTACTACTGACGATAATGGTGCTGCTGTAAGCACCGCCGATATTGTTGTTCTAGCGGTAAAGCCGCAAGTTATGGGAACAGTTGCGACACCTCTTGCCAGCTCACTAGCGCACAATCCTATTGTGGTTTCAATTGCTGCGGGTATTCCAGTTTCTGCGCTTGAAAATTGGATGGGTAGCAATCTTACAATCGTTAGAGCCATGCCAAACACCCCCGCCATGGTGCAGGCAGGAGCAACTGGTTTGTTTGCCAGCAAAGCACTTAACGCAAGCCAACAGTCAACCATTGAGGGCATCTTTAATGCAGTAGGCTATGCCTGCTGGGTCAATCAAGAAGCTGACATAGATGCGGTTACCGCTGTTTCTGGTAGCGGACCAGCCTATTTCTTTTTAGTTTACGAAGCCATGCAAAAAGTGGGCGAAGAACTGGGACTGGATGCCGAAATATCCGCCAAGCTAACACTTAATACCGCACTGGGGGCGGCTAAATTGGCTTTAAATTCTGATCAGGAGCCTGCGGCATTGCGCAAACAGGTGACCTCACCCGGAGGCACCACGCAAGCAGCAATTGAGTCTTTTCAGGCGCAGAATATTGAAAACCTGTTTCGCACAGCAATGACGAGCGCCCTAAACCGTGCAGAAGAAATGTCAAAGGACTTTTCTGAATAAAAACTAACCACAGCTAACGCCCATGAATTTTTGAGTTTTATACTATGAATGAGCCCTTAATTTACGTCTTACGATCCATTACAGATATTGTAGCAATAATACTTTTAATAAGATTTTTGCTGCAGCTGGTAGGGGCTGATTTTTATAATCCTGTCTCTCAGGGCGTTCTAAAAATATGCAATCCTCTAGTTGGGCCACTACAAAAAATAATACCCAGCTTCGGTCGCTTTAACCTATCTGTGCTGGTCGCCGCCCTATTGATTAAATGGAGTTTTTTTGTAGTTATGGCGATCGTTAAAGGCGTCTTATCCGTTGGCATTTTTGCCTTTATCGCCTGGGCTGGCTTTGAACTACTCAGAACCTTAGTGGAAATTTATTTTTGGGGAATTTTTATTTTGGTTATCTTTAGCTGGGTTGGCACACCGCCGCACCCAGCTGCACAGCTTGTTCATCAGGTAATCTCTCCCTATATGAACCCCTTTAGACGAATTATTCCACCGCTGGGCATGATTGATTTATCGCCTATGGCAGCTATCTTTTCACTGATGATCATTCGCGCCCAAATACTGCCTTTAATAGGCATGCAAATTACACCCTTTTTGATGTAGGTCGATAGTCAGAGTCAGCTAGGGCGCAGGGTCTGGATATCTGTTGTGAATATCCTCAATCTCAGCCATAACTTCATCGCTGAGAACAACCTCAACGGCATCAATATTTTCTTTGAGCTGCTCCATTGTGGTTGCACCAATTAAACAGCTTGCCACAAAGTTTTGCTGACAAACAAAAGCCAATGACATCTGCGCAAGACTTAAACCCTGTCGTTTAGCTATAGCAGCATAGGCTTCTGTAGCAGCCAAAGTTTGCGGGCTATCGTAGCGAGTAAAACGATCAAATAGGGTTAATCTTGCACCTGCTGGCTTCTGATTATTAAGATATTTTCCACTAAGCACACCAAATGCCATGGGAGAATAGGCCAATAGTCCGATATTCTCCCTCAGGCATAACTCTGCCATACCGGTCTCATATTGGCGATTCAACAGATTGTAGACATTCTGCACACTAATCACTGTGGGTAAATTATGCTGCTTGGCAAGATTTAAATACTGCATTGCACCCCAGGGCGTTTCATTGGAAATGCCTATATGCTTCACCAAGCCCTCATCGACTAATTCAGAAAGCGCAACCAATGTCTCCTCTATACTAATGCCATCGGCCTCAGGCTGATGCTTATAGCCTCTGGCCCCAAAATAGTTGGTGGCACGTTCTGGCCAGTGCACCTGATAAAGATCAATAGTGTCGGTTTGCAAGCGCTCCAGCGATCCCTCAATGGCGCGTCGAATATGGTCTCTACTCAGCCGCGTTCCACCTCTAATATGTGACAGGCCTGACTGTTTTTGCTCCGCTCGACCAGTTACCTTGGTCGCCAATATAACCTCATGACGCTTACCTGATTGGGCAAACCATTCGCCAATACAGCGTTCAGTTTCTCCAACCGTTTCCGGCCTTGGTGGCACGGGATACATCTCTGCCGCATCAAATAAATTCACACCTCTTTTTAGGGCATAATCCATTTGCTCACAGGCCTGTTGCAAGTTGTTTTGCTCGCCCCATGTCATAGTGCCCAAACCAATTAGCGGCACCTGCAATCCGGTCGTTCCCAGTGGCCTATACTGCATATCTATCCTCTTTAGCTGTAGTTGCATATTATTAAAGTCAACGAACTCGACCTTATCAGGTATAGTACTAAAAATCAGTGTCCATTTTAGATTTGTGAACAATACTTTGTTCGGCGGGTTGCTTAAACAGCAAAGCGCTCTTAGACTTGCAGAATACAATTTAATTAAATAAATATGTCCTCAGAATCGCGTAAAAATAAAAGTAACCAAGACAGTTCGATCGGTCTGGTTAAGCCACAGCAGGTCGTTATTGAGCAGCCGCTCAAACTTGCCTGCGGCGTGGTTTTACCCAGTCATAGACTAATTTATGAAACCTATGGCGAGCTTAATAAAGAGCGCAGTAATGCGATTCTAATTTGTCACGCATTAAGCGGCAATCATCATGCCGCCGGTCTTTACGAGGGCGAAACAAAGCCTGGCTGGTGGGATCATTATATTGGTCCCGGCAAGCCTATTGATAGCAATCGCTTTTATATTGTGTGTGTTAATAATATTGGTAGCTGTTTTGGCAGTACTGGACCCACATCAGAAAACCCTGAAACTGGCAAACCCTACGGTGGTGATTTCCCTCCTCTTAGGGCGCGAGACTGGGTCGCCTCACAACGACTGCTAATGCAACATCTAAAAATTGATTGTTGGGCTGCTGTCGTAGGCGGCAGTTTGGGAGGCATGCAGGCAATGCGCTGGTCTCTAGAGCACCCCAATGAACTGCAACATGCTGTGGTCATTGCTTCTTCGATGAAATTAACTGCACAAAATATTGCCTTTAATGAGATTGCTCGCAAAGCGATTAAATCAGATGCTGATTTTTGCGATGGTGATTATTTGCAGCAGAATAAAGTGCCGCATAATGGCCTAGCACTTGCGCGAATGATCGGTCATGTGACCTATTTGTCCGATGAGCTTATGGGCCAAAAATTTGGCCGCGACCTAAGGTCAGGCGATCTTCTTCAGGGCAAAACAGAGCCTGTGGAATTTCAAATTGAAAGCTATTTAAATTATCAGGGCGATAAGTTCTCTGATTTTTTTGATGCCAACAGTTATATTTTGATCACCAAGATGCTCGATTACTTTGACCTTGCTCGAGAGTATAACCATGATCCAGTGGCAGCCTTTAGTCATGCAAAATGTAAATTTTTAGTAGTTTCATTTAGTAGTGATTGGCGCTTCTCCCCAGATCGGTCTCAAGAAATTACTGATGCTTTAATTGCCGCAGGAAAGGATGTTTCCTACGTGGCTATAGACTCAGACCATGGTCATGATGCTTTCTTGCTGCCCAATGATCGCTATCAACAAGCACTTGGCACCTACCTTGGCAAAGTGGCTGACAAAATAGAGGGTGGATCATGAATCATAAACTTGATCTGATTAAACCTTGGATTGAGCCCAACTCCCGCATCTTAGATCTAGGTTGCGGTGACGGTGCACTATTGGCAAGTCTACAAGAACAGCTGGATATTATTGGCTATGGGTTAGAAATTGATCCTGACTCAATTAGTAGCTGCCTCGAAAAAGGTGTCAACGTTATCGAGCAGGATCTCAATAAAGGGCTTAAAAACTTTGCTGATCAAAGTTTTGATACCGTATTAATGACACAGACGCTGCAAGCATTAAGGTACCCCCATCTGGTTCTTGATGAAATACTCAGAATCGGTAGTAAGTGCATTGTGACCTTTCCAAATTTTGGTCATTGGCGAACCAGAGCCTATTTGAATTTTCGCGGACGCATGCCGGTTACCAAGCAGCTAGCCTACCAATGGTATGACACACCTAATATTCATTTTTTCACCTATGATGATTTTGAGGCTCTGTGCAAAGAACGCAATATCAATATTCTTGATCGCGAATTTATGTCTCAGGGTATTGCTGACAAAGCACTAAAAAATATTTTTCCTAATCTATTTACCGAGATTGCGGTGTATCACCTTAGTCGATAACCCATAAGAGAACTTTTATGAAGCAACTGGTACTTCTATCCCTGCTGTTAACCTCTATTGCGTTTTCAGAGCCGGTTAAGCAGAGCCATGTAAAACAACATGGTGAATTACAAATTTTTTATAGCGCCTTTGATAGCTCTTTTTTGACCCCTGAAATTGCAGTGGCCAACAATTTTGTGCGCGGAAAAGACCGCGGTTTGGTAAATATCGCTGTGGTTAAAACGCTAGGCACAGGTATTCCCGCCAAGGTGACTGGGCAGGTACAAAATATTTTTCAACAAACCCAACAACTTGAGTTTGTGGCGATAAAAGAACAGTCTACAGTCTACTACTTAGCTCCCTTTGACTTTGAAAATGAAGATCTTCTTACATTTAAAATTAATGTGACCGCTGGGGATAGCAAGATTCCTTATGACTTCAAGTTTCAAAAGAAGATGTATCACAATCCCTAATCAACTGTTTGGAATAAGCCACTATGGATTTGAAAGATTTAGTACTAGCCAGCGGCAATCAGGGCAAAATTAAAGAGCTACAGCATATGCTTGGCGGACTGGGGATCAATATTATTCCTCAGCGGACGCTGGGCATTGAAGATGCCGATGAAACCGGTCTTACCTTTGTTGAAAACTCCATTTTAAAAGCCCGTCATGCAGCCGAGCAATCTGGTCTTCCTGCTATAGCTGATGATTCTGGACTTGAGGTTGACTACCTAAAAGGCGCGCCGGGTATATATTCGGCGCGCTATGCAGGCATAGGAGCTAATGACCAAACCAATCTTGATAAGCTTCTATCTGCACTGAAAGATGTACCAGCAGACCAACGAAAGGCCAGATACCAAACCGTTATTGTGGTGATGCGCCATGCCTCTGATCCAACGCCTATTATCTGCCAAGGCACTTGGGAAGGTGAAATTGCTCTTGAGGAAAAAGGCACCGAAGGATTTGGCTATGACCCGATTTTCAAGCCAAATGATGCCAACTGCCATGCCGCTGAACTTGATAAATCAGTTAAAAATAATATTAGTCATCGCGGCAAAGCCATCGCGCAGCTTCTGCAAAAGCTTTCAGCCTAAACTGCGATGCTAGAACTGCCCCCCCTTTCGCTTTATGTGCATATCCCTTGGTGCGTAAAAAAATGTCCATACTGTGATTTTAATTCGCATCAAGGAACGGAAAATATTCCCGAACAGGCCTATTTAAATGCACTCCTTAAAGACCTAAAAAATGATTTGCATTGGGTAAAAGATAGAAAGCTGCATTCAATATTTTTTGGCGGCGGAACACCCAGCCTATTTTCGGCTCAATCCATTGAAAAGATTATTGGTGCCGCAGAAAAACATATTGGCTTCGAAACAGATATAGAAATTACACTTGAGGCAAACCCAGGCACTGCAGAGCAACAAAAATTTGCTGATTTTTACTCTGCTGGCGTCAATAGGCTTTCCATTGGCGTTCAAAGCTTTAACGACCAACATTTAAAGAGTCTTGGTCGTATCCACAATGCAGAACATGCCAAAAAAGCTATAGAAATGGCACAAAAATCTGGATTTGAACGCTTTAATATTGACTTGATGCACGGCTTGCCCGATCAAAGCCGAGAAAATGCAATGGCAGATTTAGAAATAGCCATTCAAACAGGTGCCTCGCATATTTCTTGGTACCAGCTAACCATCGAGCCCAATACAAGCTTTTACTCAAGACCCCCTTTACTGCCAGAAGAAGATCAACTCGCAGATATTCAAGAACTCGGCATGCAGCAGCTTGGTAACGCAGGATTTTCTCAGTATGAGGTGTCCGCCTTTGCAAAAGAGGGTGAAGCCTGTAGGCATAATCTTAATTATTGGCAATTTGGTGACTACATAGGCATTGGCGCTGGTGCCCATGGCAAGCTTAGCATGCCAGAAAATGCTGAGATCATTCGCACGACTAAAACACGTCAGCCAGAACATTTTATGAGCCGAGAAAAGACTGCCCTTGCCTCTCAAAACCCCATTAGTCGGGACCAACTAAGTTTGGAATTTATGATGAATGGCTTACGTCTGACGCAAGGGGTAAAAAAAGAATTTTATACTCAACGCACAGGGCTTGATGAATCGGTTATCGCCCAAGTCATTATGCAACTTGAACAGGATGGCCTTATAAAAGCGCAAGCAGACAATTTCTGCACTACCGACACAGGAATTCGCTTTCTTGATACGGTATTACAGCGCTTTTCATAATTTTTACCCTACTGCCCCTTAATTTTTTTGTTACACTCTCAATAAACCTATAAATAAAAAATTAAATTGCAAAACAATATCCCAAACAACAGGCTGCCAGATGAAAACGCACGACTGATGCGACTCGCAACCTATGCTTCCGTATCTGTCGCCGCTTTCTTAATTTTGGTAAAACTAGTGGCATGGAGTCAATCTGACTCTGTCAGCCTATTGGCAACCTTAATCGACTCAATACTAGATGCCTTTGCCTCAATTATTAATTTATTCGCTGTCAGGCACGCCCTAACTCCGGCTGACAAGGAGCATCGCTTTGGTCACGGTAAAGCTGAGGCGCTTGCTGGGCTCAGCCAGTCACTATTTATATCAGGGTCAGCGATATTTTTATTGATGGAAGTGGGTAGCAACATTATTAATCCGGTTGAAATTAAATATCCAATTACCAGTATGATCGTTGTTGCAATCACTATTCTGGTGACCCTTATGTTGGTTGGCTTTCAGCAGTATGTGATAAGAAAAACCCAATCTGTGGCTATCTCTGCCGATGCACTGCATTACAAGTCCGACCTTTTGATGAATAGCGCAGTGATACTAGCCTTATGGCTATCAACCATGGGGCTTGGGATTTTTGACCCAATTATAGGCGGCATCATTGCCTGTTATATTTTATATAGCGCTTGGAGTATTCTTACAACATCCATGGATCAGCTTATGGATAGAGAACTGCCAGACGATGTTCGCGCTAATATTAAAAAAATTGTCTGCGCGCACCCTCAAGCTTTGGGGCTTCATGATTTAAGAACACGCCATGCCGGCACCATGACGTTTATTCAATTTCATCTTGAGATTGAGGACGAACTAAGCCTATTTCAAGCCCATAATGTCTCGGACGAAGTTGAGGCTGAACTGGAAAAAACCTATCCTCAGTCAGAAATAATTATTCATATCGATCCTAAATCCGTGGTTGGCAAAGAAGCCGTCGCAACCTTTGAATAAATACCGTATTTAAAATTCTTTTTTGGGTTATTAAGTATATTAATTGTTCCAAGCTAACCCCTAGTGCTATCATAAGTTCAAATCAATAAATTTAAATAAAACCCTCTTAATTTCGGAGAAAATTCCTAATGAGTGATTCTGTTGTTCACGTAACTGATGCCAGCTTTGAAGCCGATGTGCTTCAATCAGATGTTCCTGTGTTAGTTGATTTTTGGGCGCCTTGGTGTGGCCCATGTAAAATGATTGCCCCGCTTCTAGACGAAATTGCTATTGATTACGATGGCAAGATTAAGGTCTGCAAAGTTGATGTGGACAGCAATCCAGAAAGCGCAGCTAAATTTAATGTTCGCGGCATCCCAACATTGCTCGGATTTAAAAATGGCGCCATTGAGGCAACCAAAGTGGGAGCTTTATCAAAGGGACAATTAGCAGAGTTTGTTGATAGTCTTCTTTAATTTTTTGCGGCCTCTCTAGTGAGGCCGCAAATTCAGCTTGCGTTTACCCTCACAACCCTTTAGTCTAGACATAAATCAAATCAATGTGCCTTCTGGCAAATAAAAAAAATAATTAAGTGCCTTTGTCGGCTTTAGACTACAATCAAACAAATCAACCTTTGGCTGTTGCCAATTCTCCGAATGACTAATCCTAAGAACATCCTATGAACCTATCAGAACTTAAGCAAAAACCAATTGATGAATTACTGGAAATGACAGCCTCAATGGGGCTAGATAATCTGGCACGTTCACGCAAACAAGACATCATCTTCGCACTTCTTAAAAGACATGCTAAAAGCGGCGAAGACATTTATGGCGACGGAGTACTCGAAATACTGCCTGATGGGTTTGGGTTTTTACGTTCTGCAGGCGCTTCATACTTAGCAGGGCCAGATGATATTTATGTTTCGCCCAGCCAAATTAGACGCTTCAATTTGCGAACGGGTGACAGAATAGCTGGCAAAATCAGACCGCCAAAAGATGGTGAACGCTATTTTGCAATGCTCAAAGTTGATGAAATTAACTTTGATGCTCCAGAGAATGCTCGCAATAAAATTCTATTTGAAAACCTTACCCCGTTGTTTCCAGATGAGCCCTTAGTGCTCGAAGCCGGTAATGGCTCAACGGAAGATTTGACAGGTCGTGTTATCGATTTAGTTTCACCCATTGGTAAGGGGCAAAGGGGTCTAATTGTTGCGCCGCCAAAAGCGGGTAAAACAATTATGATGCAGAACATTGCACAATCAATTATTCGCAACAACCCTGAGTGCTACATTATTGTTTTGCTCATTGATGAGCGCCCAGAAGAAGTGACTGAAATGCAACGAACGGTTCGAGGAGAAGTGATTGCCTCAACCTTTGATGAGCCGCCAAATCGTCATGTTCAGGTTGCGGAAATGGTTATTGAAAAAGCCAAGCGTCTGGTTGAGCACAAAAAAGATGTGGTTATCTTGCTTGACTCAATTACTCGATTAGCCCGAGCCTACAATACGGTTATTCCTTCATCAGGAAAGGTTTTAACCGGTGGTGTTGATGCTCATGCCCTTGAAAAACCCAAGCGCTTCTTTGGTGCCGCACGAAATATTGAAAATGGCGGCAGCCTTAGCATTATTGCCACTGCTTTAGTTGAAACAGGCTCCAAAATGGATGAAGTGATCTACGAAGAATTTAAAGGCACTGGTAATATGGAGCTTATTCTAGATCGTAAAATCGCTGAAAAGCGTGTCTATCCCGCGATTAATGTTCGTCGTTCAGGCACTCGCCGAGAAGACCTATTAATGGACGAAGCCGAACTGCAACGCGTTTGGATTCTTCGCAAACTCCTGCATGATATGGAAGACCTTCCAGCTGTTGAGTTTATGATAGAAAAATTAAAAGGCTTCAAGAGCAATGGTGAATTTTTTGGCGCTATGAAGCGTAAGTAGTTGATACGCAGATAACTAGTCTGCCTTAACAACTTTTGGGCTTGCACCATGAAACATTCTGATCTCCGCGAATTTATCTCATACCTAGAACAGCAGGGTGAGCTTGTGCGCATCACTCATGAGGTTGACCCTCATCTGGAAATGACTGAGATTAGTGATCGAACGCTGCGTGCCAAAGGTCCTGCTCTGCTTTTTGAAAATCCTAAGGGCTATTCTATGCCCGTCTTATGCAATCTTTTTGGCACGCCGAAGCGCGTTGCTATGGGCATGGGACAAGATTCTGTAGAAGCATTAAGAGATGTTGGCGAATTGTTAGCCTTCCTAAAGCAACCTGAGCCCCCTAAAAGCCTGCGAGACCTGTGGGGCAAGCGTCATGATTTTAAACAGGTGCTTAATATGCCTGTTAAAAAGCTCAAGAAAGCTCCCTGCCAAGAAGTGATTATTGAAGGTGATGACGTCAACTTAGATTGTATCCCTATTCAAACCTGCTGGCCGGGCGACGTATCTCCCCTAATTACATGGCCGTTGGTCGTGACTCGAGGTCCCGATAAAGAGCGTCAGAATCTGGGCATTTATCGGATGCAAAAACTGGCTAAAAACAAACTTATTATGCGCTGGCTTGCCCATCGTGGTGGCGCTTTGGATTATCGCGACTGGCAACAAAAAAATCCTGGCAAACCCTATCCAGTTGCCATCGCACTGGGTGCAGATCCCGCTACAACTTTGGGCGCAGTTACTCCGGTACCAGACAGTCTTTCTGAATACGCATTTGCAGGGCTGCTGCGCGGAGAGAAAACCTCTGTTGTTAAATGTGTTGGCAGTGATCTTCAGGTGCCCGCCACAGCAGAAATTATATTAGAAGGATATTTACAACCAGGCGAAGAAGCTGATGAGGGTCCATTTGGTGATCATACCGGCTACTATAATGAAGTTGAGAGCTTTCCTGTCTTTACCGTCGAGCGGATTACGCACCGCAAAGACCCTATTTACCACAGCACCTATACAGGTCGCCCGCCCGATGAGCCCGCGATACTTGGCGTCGCGTTAAATGAAGTGTTTGTGCCAATTTTGCAAAAACAGTTTCCTGAAATCACTGACTTTTATCTGCCTGCAGAAGGATGCTCCTACCGCATGGCCGTGGTTAGTATGAAAAAACAATTCCCCGGGCATGCTAAGCGCGTAATGATGGGCGTTTGGTCATTTTTACGTCAATTTATGTATACCAAATTTATCATTGTTACCGATGAAGATATTGATATTCGTAACTGGGAAGATGTTATTTGGGCGATCACGACCCGCATGGACCCTACCCGAGATACTGTTATGATCGATAATACTCCGATTGATTATTTAGACTTCGCCTCGCCAGTGTCTGGCCTTGGCTCAAAAATGGGACTGGACGCCACCAACAAGCTACCCGGCGAAACCAATCGCGAATGGGGTCAGCCTATTGTAATGGATGCCGAAGTCAAACAGCGTGTTGACGCCTTGTGGAGCGAGCTAGGCATTACCAATAATCAAAAATAAGCGCTTGCATACTATCCGCAGGAAGATTAAGTTATTAAAAAAATAAATAATATTCTTGGGAGCTGAAAGTGAACAATCATCGAAGTCAGTTCTACCTGTTTGCTCAACGCCGCTTTCTTCCATTTTTCGTTACCCAGTTTCTTGGTGCGCTAAACGATAATTTATTTAAAAATGCTCTACTTGTTATGGTCGTTAGTTCAGCATTTACCCTAACGCAGTACAATACAAATTTTATAACCAATCTAGCTGCTGGGCTTTTTATTTTGCCCTTCTTCTTATTTTCGACAATTGCTGGACATCTCGCTGATCGCTTTGATAAGGCCTATTTAATTAGACGCATTAAATTTGCAGAAATTGTTTTAATGTTAATCGGGTTCTTTTCTTTGTGGCAGGGCAATTTAACGCTGATGTTAGCGGTGCTTTTTTTACTTGGCGTTCAATCTGCTTTTTTTGGCCCTATCAAATACGCCATTATTCCCCAACATGTCGATAGCAATGAACTTATGGCCGCCAACGCCCAAGTTGGCATGGGTACGTTTGTATCCATCCTACTAGGCACCCTGATTGGCGGCTGGCTAGTCACTGAACCACAGGGTCCTTTACTGCTTGGATCATTGGTTATTTTAGTGGCTATTATCGGCTGGATAAGTAGCTGCCAAATACCTAGCGCACCCCCCGAGAAACAGACTACAGACAGCGCAATTGCTTTTAACCCATTGCGTGAAACAGCGTATAACTTTGGACTAGCTAAACAGAAGAAAATTGTTCTGCGATGTATTTTTTCAAACTCTTGGTTTTGGCTTTATGGCGCCTGTTTTTTAACTCAGGTGCCAAATTTTGCTGTCACTATACTTGGCGGAGACCCTAAGCTAATTTCTATCTTATTAGCCGCCTTTATTGTGGGCGTTGCTATTGGCTCACTATGCTGCAATCGCCTGTCAAAAGGAACCGTTGAGCCCGGTTTAGTTCCTTTGGGTGCTGCTGGACTTAGCCTGTTTGCCATTGATCTTTATTTTTCATCCAATGTATTTTCCATCATTAGCCATCATAGCGGAATGATTTCACCCGCTACTTTTTTAACCATGCCAGAAGGTATGCGTATACTTTTTGATCTGCTCTTTATAGGGCTTTTTGGCGGCCTGTTTATAGTGCCTATCTATGCCATGATTCAAAAAAATACTGAGGGAACAATACGCGCTAGAGTACTATCCGTTAATAATATTTTTAATGCCTTATTTATGGTGTCGGGAAATCTAATGGGTATGCTTTTTTTGAGCCTGCTGGGCTGGACCATCCCCCAATTCTTTTTATTCTTGGCGCTAGTTAACCTTGTTTATATGGGTCTTATCTTTTATTTAGAGCCAACATTCTTAAGACGCTTTAATGTTTGGAGAAAAGACCTACTTAAATCCTAGAGGGACTATTGAAATACCTAGCTTTGGCAGAAAAACCTATGACTGGCTATCCATATAATTTTCTTTTTATAGCATTGGGGTATAGGTTAAACTAAAGCACTGACAACAGGCTTCAATCACGGCTTTTTTATATGATTAAATTTATTTTACAGCATGCTGACGGGCGTTATTTCAGTAAAGAATTAGACTGGATTGATGAGCTTAAATCATCAGCTATTTTTTGCTGTGAACATCAGGATCAAGCACTTAACAAATTGGTTGAGCTAAATGCTAAAGATATCGATCTTAGGGCGCAGGTCATTGCCTGTAACAGTGATCATAGTGGCAAGCTTTCGCCTATTATCCCCTCCTCTTCTGCAGCCTAACTGAGAGGCCAAATTTGTCCTTACAAGACCATTTAGCGCTTTTAGACAACCCTCAATTCTCTAATCTTTTAAAGGGAATTGTTCGAGGTATAGAAAAGGAAAGTCTTCGTGTCACTCCCAGCGGGCATATTGCCTCTACACCGCATCCGCAAAATCTGGGATCAGCACTGACCCACCCCTCAATTACGACAGACTATTCAGAGGCGCTACTTGAGTTTATTACTGCGCCCAGCTGCTCAATAGAGGCTGTTCTCAAAGAGCTTGAAGACCTTCATCGTTTTACCTATCGCCAGATAGGCGATGAATTGCTTTGGGTTAGTAGTATGCCATGCCAACTTGGCGCTGATGATCAGATACCCATTGCACAATATGGCAGTTCTAATATTGGTCAAATGAAAGAGATATATCGCAAGGGACTGGGACATAGATATGGTCGCGCGATGCAAACTATTGCCGGTATTCACTATAACTTTTCTCTGCCTGATGAACTGTGGGTAGCGCTTAAAGAAAAACAACAAAGTCACCTTTCATTACAAGACTTTAAATCTGAGGGCTATTTCAAACTGATTAGAAATTTTAGGCGCTATGCTTGGCTTCTCTTGTATTTGTTGGGTTCCGCGCCAGCGGTGTGTAGAAGTTTTGTTGCCAGCAGAGATCATCATTTAAGCCCCGTAGGCAATGACAGTCATAGCCTGTATCAGCCGAATGCAACCTCGTTGCGCATGGGGGACCTAGGCTACCAAAGTAAGGCACAAAGTAATTTAGATATTTCCTATAATAGTCTTGAGCAATACATTAAAACCCTGCGTGCCGCACTGGCAGAGCCCTATCAACAATATGCTGATATTGGCCTAAAAAATGAGCAGGGTGAGTACAATCAGCTCAATACTCACGTTCTGCAAATTGAAAATGAATTTTATAGTCCTATACGCCCCAAGCGCACAGCGGCAGCCAATGAAACACCCCTTCAGGCACTGGAGCGGCATGGCGTTGAATATATTGAAGTGCGCTGTTTAGACGTAAATCCGCTATTAACCTGTGGAATTGATGCTCAAACAATACGGTTTTTAGATACTTTTTTACTCTTTTGCTTATTTAGCGACAGTCCAGATATCAATGACCAAGATTCGCAACGCCTATCAGAGAATATGCTTCGCACTGTGTATAGTGGCCGCGACCCTGAGTTAAAATTATGGCAACAGCAAACTGAAAAACCCCTTCGACAATGGGCCGAAGAATTACTTGCAACAATGGTTCCCATTGCTCAAAAGTTAGATTATGCCAATCAATGCGAAGCCGAACACTCGCAGGCACTTTATGCGATGCAAGGCAAAGTTAAATGTGCTAATTTTACGCCCTCTGCGAAAATGCTCGAGGAAATGCAAAACAACAATGAAACCTATTTCCGCATGGCAATGAGGAAGGCAAAAGAGCAGCGAACAGAATTTACTCAGGGGAAAATTGAAGCCGAGCTTGAGAAAACCTATAGTGAGCTAGCAAAGACTTCACATAATAAGCAGGCACAAATAGAAAATACCGACACTCAGTCTTTCGATCGCTATCTAGCCGATTATTGGACAATGTCAAAAACTACCATTCAGGGGCCAGTATGAATCTGCCAAGTTATAGAACAATAAATAGCCTTCAAGCAGTTGCAGGAATAGCACTTATTTTGATCGCAATTTTGTACTTTCAAAACCATCTTGGGCTTGAACCCTGCTATCTATGTATAACACAGCGGGTTTTTGTTATCGCTATCGCGATTGTTTGCGCTCTAGCCGCACTTCATAACCCCGCTCAAATCGGACAAAAACGTTATGCAGGGCTGTCTACTGGTCTTGCGGTTGTCGGTAGCTATTTTTCAGGCAAACAACTTTGGCTACAAAGCTTACCAGAGGACAAAGTACCAACCTGCGGTATACCTGTAGACTACCTTTTCGATGTTTTTTCTCTTTCAGAAGCCATTTCCCATCTTCTTCGCGGTGATGGAAATTGCGCAGAGGTTCAGTGGCAATTCTTAGGATTAAGTATGCCGGGCTGGGTTTTGGTAGCTTTTATTGGCTATGCCGTTGTTGGCATCTATCAGATGCTAAGAAAAGCCTAAATCAAAAAATGCCTGTTAAGGTTGGATCTGACTATTGGCATTTAAATAAAAATTTTCCTTTATCCAAATAATAAGAGTAAGCTATAACCATAATGATGGATTATGGAATGCTTTATGGAAGACATTAATCTAAAGCCAAATGAATTTTGGCCATGGGCCCATGAGCGAATCAAGCACTGGCTTGAAGCCCGCCGAGAGCTTCTTGTTACCTTTTGCCAGCTCACTAGCATCAAAGACTTTCATGATGATGACTTGACTCAGGGTAAGCAACTTCAAATGTTTTGCCAACAGTTAGTCGATTATATTTCCGAGGGTCATTTTGAGATCTTTGAACAGCTTATTAATGAGGGGCATCTGTTCAATGATGCCAAAGCATTAGCATCAGGTAAAAAGCTATTGCCGGCAATTTACGCACTAACTGATCTTATTTTAGATTTTAATGATAAATATTTAGCCACCGATGACCTCTCTTCATTAGCCACCGACCTATCCGTATTGGGTGAAAATCTTGCTCAGCGCTTTGAGATTGAAGACCGAATGGTCAATATATTGCACAGCGCACACTATCAGCAGGTACTAATCAAAAAGCCGCCTAATTAATTTGCAAAAAAAAAGCCCCTACACAGGGGCTTTTTTACAAATCTATACTACTGTACAGGCTCTAAATTAACCTGCATTTGCTTTTAATAATTCAACTTCAAAAATCAGTACAGCATTTGGGCCAATAGGTCCTTGGCCGCCAGCACCATAACCCAGATCGGCAGGTATATAGAGTTCCCACTTTGAACCCTCTGACATTAGCTGAAGCGCTTCTGTCCATCCAGGGATCACTTGAGTTACGCCAAATTTAACCGGCACGCCTCGCTTAATGGAGCTATCAAATTCAGTCCCGTCCAATAGCTTGCCTGCATAGTGAACTTCAACCGTGCTTTCTTTAGTTGGTTTTGCGCCCTCACCTTGGGTCAAAACTTTATACTGTAATCCAGACTCAGTGGTTACTACGCCTTCTTTAGCTCCATTGGCTTCTAGAAAAGCGGCACCCTCTTTTAAATTTGCTTCAGATTCCAAGTCTTTTGCCTCCTGTTCAGCTTTTTGCATTTCTTGGCGCTTGGCCATCATTTGCTTTTGAAACTCGCTGATAACATTTGCGGTTTCTTCTTCGCTTAGTTTTGATTCATTTTTTGCAGCACCGTCAGCAAAGCCCTGATGGTAAGCTGCTTGGTCTAGGTTTACACCCGTAGAGGTAATGCCTTTTCCATTTTCAATGCCCATAAGGTAACTCACCTTTTGATCTTGCGTTTCCAAAACCACGGCTTCTGGCTCTGCTGCTTTATCATGACCGCAGGCTGTCAGAACAAGTGCAAAAAGTGAAATTAGGCTAAATTTTTTCATTATCGTTTCCCAGTAATTAATGTAGATTATTTTAATAGTTTTAAGTTTAGGCTATTTTTATGACTAAACAAATATTAAATAGTTCGATTGTCTAATTAAAAAGCTTTTCAAAATCGTATGATTAGATTTTTTCTGCCATTAAATCCCACACGCCATGGCCCAATCTCTCACCGCGTTTTTCAAACTTTGTCAGCGGCCTAAAGTCTGGCCTCGGCACAAAGTCATTTGCCAGATTTTTAAATCCTTCAGCCTCTTGGATAAGCTCTAGCATTTGCTCTGCATAGGGCTCCCAATCAGTTGCCATATGCAAAACACCGCCAAGTGCTAATTTACTGTGCATAAGCTGTAAAAATTTTGGCTGAACTATGCGTCGCTTATTATGCTTTTTCTTATGCCAAGGATCAGGAAAATACAGCTGAATTCTATCAATGCTATTATCGGCAAAACACTCACTTAAAACATCCGTAGCATCAGCCAGATAAACTTTTAAGTTTTTGATTTGTTTTTCTTGGGCAGCATTAATCAAACTACCCACACCAGGCGGATGGACCTCAATGCCGATAAAATCGGTATCCGTTTGTTGCTCAGCCATTTCTAGCAATGAGCCGCCCATACCAAAACCAATTTCGACCACTTTTTTATTGTTGCGCCCAAACAGGGCCTCTAAATCAACCATGCCGTCGGCAAGGCGCAAACCAAAGGATTCCCAACCCAGCTCAAAGGCACTGCGTTGAGCCTTTGTCATGCGGCCCGCTCTCACCACGAAACTGCGAATGGTTTTATCGCGAAACTCTGGTTTAATTTCCATCTTTATTTTCCCGCGCTGAAATTAACAACAAAAACCACCCCGTTAACAATGCCAAGCCGCCAATCGGTGTCACCCAAGCGAGCTTAGTTATTCCGGTAGCTACCAGAAGGTAAAGCGAGCCTGAAAATAAGCCTATGCCCAATAAGAAAAAGATCGCAGCGTAGGTTCTAAGCTGTGGTGATCCGATCTGATTATCTATACAAATCACGCCTAACAATGCCAATGTGTGAAACATATGATACTTCACTGCGGTATGAAAAACCGACACGCGCTCAGGGGACAGGCTAGCTTCTAAAACATGCGCAGCAAATGCCCCTAATAGCACTGCCAGCAGTCCATTAATGGCTACAATTTTTATCCAAAAAGGTTTATTCATAGACATAAAAAAACCGCACTGAAGATGTTCGGCGCGGTTTTGCTCTTCTCTCTGTTCTACTAGGCTTCCATCGCGGCACGCACTTTAAGCATCGCATTTTTTTCTAGCTGCCTAATTCTTTCAGCCGAAACACCATACTCGTCCGCAAGTTGATGCAGAGTCGCCTTATTATCATCCAACCAACGACGCTGAAGTATTTCTTGGCTACGCTGATCTAAAACACTTACCGCCTGACTAAGACGCGCATTGTTATCCGCTTCATAATCGTCATTTTCAACGCAGGCTGCTGGATCAGCGCTTTTATCTTCGAGATAGAGTGCCGGAGAGTAGACGGTTTTTTCGTCATCTTCATCATCAGGTGCATCAAAACAGGCATCATGTGCTGAAAGACGCATTTCCATTTCCATGACATCTTTTACTTCAACGCCCAAATCATCTGCTACCGCCTTGGCCTCATCGTTAGATAGCCACTGCAGTTGTTTTTTAGCCCCGCGCAAATTGAAAAATAATTTGCGCTGAGATTTGGTAGTAGCAATTTTAACAATTCGCCAGTTACGAAGAATAAATTCGTGAATTTCTGCTTTGATCCAGTGAACTGCAAAAGAAACCAGACGAGCACCCTTTTCAGGATTGAAGCGCTTTACCGCCTTCATTAACCCCACATTGCCCTCTTGGATTAAGTCACCTAAGGGAAGGCCGTAGCCATTGTATGAGCGTGCAATATGAACAACAAAGCGAAGATGAGACATAACTAAACGGCGCGCCGCCTCAAGATCGTCCTGATAATACAGGGCTTCACCTAGGGCGCGCTCTTCATCGAGAGAAAGGATAGGCACAGAGGCAGTCCCCTGAATGTAAGCATTCAGGTTAGCGCCAGGACTCATCCAATCCATTGTTTGAAGCGATTTAGTCATAAAACTCTCTTGTGTCAGCCGCCTAGTATAGCATTATTTTTAACATAGTGCCTATTTGCGGGAATTCAAGTGCCATTTAGATTTTTATACTCAAGGATACGCAAAATGCACTATCTTGGTTTGATATGATTAAGATGCTTGCCCACTGCCAACCAAGCCCCCGCAAGGCCCAGCAATACGCCGGTACCCATCAGGGCAAAAAAACCTTGGAACCCCAAACCATTAAGGACAAAATGACTGCCATAAAGTTGACTGATATTGTCAACGGATCCGCCTAGCCACCAAAAACCCATTGTCAGCATAATCCCGGCCTCTAGCGCACCGATAAGTCCTAATAGCATGCCAAAATAGAGAAAAGGCCTTCTTACATAGGCATCCGTTCCACCCACTAACTTAACCACAATAATTTCTTTGCGACGACTATGAATAGCTAGTCTTATGCTATTGCCTATAATCACCAACACACCAAGACCCAAAACTCCGCCAAGTGCCAAGACCACTTTTTTGCCAAACTCTGTGAGGCTTCGCAGGCGTTGCAACCACAACATATCAATTTGTACATCGTCAATATGATCAATATTTACAATATCAGCCATAAGCTGTTGGGCTTTTTGCGGCAAAGATAGTACATCAATAGCAGGTTCGACAATCAATACCGGAGGCAATGGATTTTCTTCCAAATATTCCAGCGCTGAACCAAACCCAGAGGCCTCGGTAAATTGCTCAAGCGCTTGCTCAGGATCTATGTAAACCAGACTATTTACCTCAGAGAGGCTTTGTATTTCTTTTTGTATTGCCCCAATTTGCTGCTCAGTAGCCGAATTGCTGATATAAACCGTTATCTGAGAAAATGAATCAAAGTTATTTTCAAATTGACGAACATTGTCCACAACCAATAAGAGCGTAGCTGGCAACGATAAGGCGATTGCCACAACCACCGTGGTCATCAAAGTTTGGAATGGGTCTCGCAGCAACCTCAAAAAACTATCTTCAAGGGTATGCCGATGATGGGCAACCATCGCGCCTAATTTAGCCCACAAGCCCACTTTGGCGCCCACTGCTCCTCTGCGAGCTGACTGATTAGATGGCTGAGCCATAGACCGCCTCACCATCAACCACTAAGCCCTGCTCTAGACGAACAATTCTGTGGTTTAGTCGATTAATCAGATCAATATCATGCGTAGCAATTAATACAGTAACGCCAACATTTTGAAAGCGCTGGAATAGATTCATAATTTCAGCCGATAATTCGGGATCAAGATTTCCGGTTGGCTCGTCTGCTAACAATATTCTTGGCTTGTGTACCACCGCCCTAGCAATGCCTACGCGCTGCTGCTCACCGCCGGAGAGCGCCAGAGGACTCTGTTTTTCCTTACTCAGCAAGCCAACACTGTCGAGCGCGGCACGCACGCGACGGCCTGTTTCTTTTCTGGAATAGCCCGCAACCTGAAGCGGCAAGGCCACGTTATCAAAGACCGTCCGATCCATCAGTAACTGGTGATCTTGAAATACCACGCCAAGCTGTCTGCGGTAACTGGGTATACGATAATTGGATAAATGGCTGACATTTTTGCCATTAATCAGCAACGCCCCCGATGTAGGACGCTCGAGCAACATTAACAATTTCAATAATGTGCTTTTACCAGCGCCAGAATGACCTGTTAGGAATGCCAACTCACCGGCATCAAGCTCCAGATTGACGCCTCTCAGAGCCTCATGACCCCCAGGATAACGCTTACTCACATTATCAAAACGAATCATGGCTTAATCACCCTGCGGCTCACCCAATAATGCTTCAACAAACTCACTGGCAACAAAGGGTTGCAAGTCATTTTGGCCCTCACCCACGCCAATAAAGCGGATAGGTACATTAAATTGCTCGGCCAGGGCAAAAATTACTCCGCCTTTAGCGGTGCCATCTAGCTTAGTTAAGGCGATACCGGTGACGCCGACAGCCTGATGAAACTGTGCCATTTGCGCCACTGCATTTTGACCCGTTGCTGCATCAAGCACCAATAACACCTCATGCGGCGCATGGCTATCAAGCTTGCCGGCAACCCGCTTAACCTTTTCTAACTCTTCCATTAAATTGCTTTTATTATGGAGACGTCCAGCAGTATCCGCGATCACAATATCCACATTTCGAGATGCTGCCGCCTGTATTGCATCAAAAATCACTGAGGCACTGTCGGCACCTGTATGCTGTGCTACTACTGGAACCTGATTGCGCTCACCCCAGACCTGTAACTGCTCGACTGCTGCCGCTCTAAACGTATCCCCAGCCGCTAAAATAACCGACTTGCCTTGCTGTTTAAGCTGGTTGGCTATTTTGCCAATGGTAGTGGTTTTACCTACACCATTGACTCCAACGACGAGGGTGACATGGGGTCCAGCGGCTAGCTCTGTGCTCAAAGGAAGCTCACAGGGTGATAATTTAGTTAGTAGCAAGTCCTTAAGAGCGGCATGCAAAGCAGCGCCGTCTTGAAGCTGATTTCTGCTGACACGATCGGTAAGTTCTTTAATAATCGATCCGGTTACTTCAATCCCTACATCAGCAACGAGCAATAGGGTCTCAAGTTCTTCTAAGATATCTGCATCAATTTTTTTCGCGCCCAAAAACAGGCTAGTAAAACCACTACCCGTTCGCGTCAATGCTTTACGCATTCGATCCATAAAACTTGGTGCAGCATTCTTATCAGTGCTTTCAGGAGCATCCTGCTTTATAGTTTCCTCAGCCGCCCGAACCTCTGGCGAGGATTGATTGCGCTTAAAGCGATCAAAAAAAGATTTTTTATCTGACTGTTGCATAGGGTCAAAAGACTCCGAATACACCTAAGGTTGGTTTTCAGGGTTACTTGTTTCTAGTGTATCCTATCCTTTAAGGGCATCCCATAAAAATGGGTTTTAATTTTTAATCGGAGTAGCATTTCATTGGCAAGGCAAGGATCTCAATCAGCATTAGGTTCGGTGCGTATTATTGGCGGCAAATGGCGTAGTCGAAATCTTCGCTTTATTTCTGTGGATGGCTTGCGTCCAACAGGCAGTCGAATTCGAGAAACACTCTTTAATTGGCTAACACCGACTATTGAGGGTGCTCGATGCCTTGACCTATTTGCCGGTTCTGGCGCGCTTTGTTTTGAAGCGCTTTCACGCGGAGCAGAGAGTTGCATTGCCATTGAAGCGAATTCTCAGGCAGTCTCTGAGCTTAGGCATAACCAAACACAGCTAACGGCGGATAACCTTAATATAGTCTCTGGTGATTGCCATAAATTTCTTGAACGCGGCAATACCGCCAAGCCATATAATATTATTTTTCTCGACCCTCCCTTTGATATGAAGTTTCACAATCAGATCAGTAGGCTGCTTATTTCTGGCAATTGGTTAGCCTCTAGGGCTCAGATATACTGCGAATTTCCTGCAACAGAGGCTCAAGATCTCCCCTTAAGCTGGCGGCTACTTAAGGACAAAGTCGCTGGCAATGTGCGCTACTGTCTATTTGAATACGTTGAGCAAACGGCGTAATTTAAGTAATATGCCGATCCATAACCTGTTGGGCAAAATTGCAAACATATGAAAACTATCGTTTATCCAGGCACATTCGACCCCGTAACCAATGGTCATATTGATCTTGTTGAACGCGCGTCACGATTATTCGACAAAGTCGTGATTGGCATTGCTAGTAGCCAGCGTAAAAGTCCGCTTTTTACTATTGAAGAGCGTATTGAGCTTGCGTCTGAGTGCTTGCAACATGTGCCAAATGTAGAAATTCATGGGTTTGATTGCTTGTTGGTAAACTTCGTCTCCGACTGTAACGCCGATGCGATAATGCGTGGACTTCGTGCTGTTTCCGATTTCGAATATGAGTTTCAGTTGGCTAATATGAATCGTGCGCTATCTCCCGACATTGAGAGTATTTTCCTGACTCCCTCAGAAAAATTCTCCTATATATCCTCTTCTTTAGTGAGAGAAATCTCATCGCTCAAAGGGGATGTTTCACAATTCGTGCCCTCCAATGTAGCTAAGGCTCTGGCGGCACGACTGCAATAACCTAGGTTTGGCAGCTTGGACAATAAACCGAGCTACGCTGACCAAGCTTTAATTCCTTAAGCGTCGTACCACATTTTTTGCAGGCTTCTCCTCCGCGGCCATAGACATCCAATGACTGCTGAAAATATCCCGGCTGCCCGTCGCTATTAACAAAATCACGCAAAGTGGTGCCGCCCTGTTTAATCGCTGCTGCCAAAATCTCTTTTATATTTTCGGCGAGTGTCTGATAACGCTGTTTAGAAATTTTATTTGCGGCACGATCAGGTCTGATACCACTGCGAAAAAGCGCTTCTGTGGCATAGATATTTCCCACGCCAACGACCACTGCATTGGTCATAATAAATGGCTTTACTGCAACCTTTCGATTGCGTGACACCTGATATAATCGATCGCCATCAAAGTCATTGGAAAGCGGCTCGGGCCCTAGACTTTTTAACTGATCATGGTCATCTGCAGACCACAACCAGCAACCAAAACGCCTTGGATCATGATAGCGCAATGCGCGGCCATTGCTTAGCTGCATCTCAATATGATCATGTTTGCGCCAAGTTTCGCTTGGGTTAGCAATTCGCAGGCTGCCACTCATGCCCAAATGTATTAGCATGGAACCACGTTCTAATTGCAATACAATATATTTCGCGCGCCGCGACAACTGCTCAATTTTTTGTCCGCGTGTTATAGCCTGAATATTGTCAGTGACAGGCCAACGTAAGCTTGGCTGTTTAACGCATAAGGCCGTAATATTTTGACCCTCTACATAGGGCGCTATACCGCGAAGGGTGGTTTCAACTTCAGGAAGCTCAGGCATAGATCTAATGGGCAAATAGTTTTAAAATTTTTGAAAAATCTAGAATAACACAGATGAATCATAGCCAGCAGAAAGGAATCACTAGTAATTTTTTAAAATTACAGTAGAATCCATCTGGTTTTATAAGATGCATAGTTAAGAGGCTTTTAAAATGGCTTTAGGAAAAAGACGCAAAGGGGAAGATGATTCTCAAATCGATTTAACACCCATGTTGGATGTGGTGTTTATCATGCTTATTTTCTTTATTGTAACTGCCTCCTTCGTTAATGAGACCGGTCTAAATGTTGACCGTCCGCCCACCTCCGATCAGCCGCCACCAGATTCTGCAAATACTAATATTGTATTTCGCGTTTCTGAAAGCAACGACATTATGCTTGAAGGCCGAAGAATTGATATTCGTTCTGTAAGAGCGAATGTTGAGCGCTTACATGCTGAAAAACCGGAGGCAAAAGTAGTTATTAGTTCACACCCAAAAGCTAAAACAGAAATCTTTGTAATGATTTCTGATCAAGCGAGAGAAGCGGGTGTATATGATATCTCTCTATCAACTGACTAACCTGCACTCAGCGCATTTAAGCCGCCCTTTTGTTTTGATGTGATTTGCCCCTTGAATTTAGTCGTGGCTGTGCGATTATAAGTTCAGCGCTATAACAAATTTCACTAATAAGCTTATAAGGGGTGCGGCATGCTCGAGTTTAGCTCGGACTCAATTGTCGAACTAAGAAAAACACTGCCTGTATTTGATATCGTCGATGACCAGGGGGTAAACCCTCTATTGTTGTCGTACATAAACCACTATAGCCTGCCCAGCAAAAAGTCCGAGCTTAATTTTTATTTGGGTACTCTTGATGTTAATCAACAATCTATTTTTGCCGCTGCCTGGGAGCCGCCTATTTCAAAAGGCACCGCAATTATTGTGCATGGCTACTTGGATCATCTCGGCTTATTTAGTCCTTTAATAAACTATTTATTAGATCAAGAATTCACTGTGGTCTGTTTTGATTTGCCTGGACTTGGGCTATCCGATGGAGAAAGGGCTTCAATTGAAGATTTTGCTGAATACACCCTTGTACTCGACCATATGATAAAGCTTTGTCAGCAGCGATTTACTGGGCCATTGCATAGTTTAGGTCAAAGTACTGGGGGTGCTATTTTGCTTAAGCATCTATTAGATGCTGATAAGAATACACCCTATCCCTTTGCATCTTTAAATCTTCTCGCGCCGCTGCTTCACCCAAAGGGATGGTGGCTGAACCGTCACCTTCTACCTATTGTTACCCCCTTTCGCAAAGCACTAAAAAGACGTTTTGGAGAAAGCTCTCATGATGCAGAATTTTTAGCATTTCTAAGAGAAAAAGATTTCTTTCAGCCAAAAGAGATGCCAATGCAATGGTTTGCAGCTGCTGAAAATTGGGCGAAACAGTTTGAAGCCTGCGATGGCAGTAATTATCCAGTGAATATTATACAAGGCACCTCAGATCAAACTTTAGACTGGAAATACAACCTTGAGGTATTTGAAAAAAAACTACCAAATAGGCAACTTCAAATTATCGAAAATGCCTACCACCATATGGCAAATGAAGAGCCCAAGCTAAGAAAACAAATATTTGAAGCCATGATTTTTTAGTGGCCGTAAACCAGATCCGGTAACCATGTAGCAAGCTGTGGCCATATTGCCAGCAAAATCATTAAAATGACCTGCATCACAATAAACGGAATCACGCCACGATACATGGCCGATGTCTCCACCGAATTTGGTGCCACGCCTCGTAAATAAAATAGCGCAAAACCAAAAGGTGGTGTCAAAAAGGAAGTCTGCAGATTAATAGCAATCATCACCCCAAGCCATACTGGGTCTAAACCCATTGCCAACAAAACAGGCCCAACAATAGGCACCACAACAAAGGTTATTTCGATAAAATCTAGAATAAAGCCAAGCAAGAAAATAACCAGCATAACCAATACGGTTGCTGTGAAGAGGCCTCCCGGCAAATCAGCAAAAAACTGTTCGACAATTTCTTCGCCACCAAAGCCCCGAAAAACCAGTGAGAAAACTGCCGCACCGATCAGTATCAAAAAAACCATTGAGGTAACTTCAGCAGTTCCCTGAGTCACCTCGCGCAGCCTTGCCATAGTTAATCGGCCTTTTAATCCAGCCAATATCAAAGCGCCAAATGCGCCCACTCCAGCGGCTTCTGAAGGCGTAGCCGCGCCGGCGAGAATAGATCCCAAAACGGCGATGATTAAGCATACTGGCGGCAGTAAATTTGCCAGTAAAACTGAAATCTTAACCTCTGGTACTGAGTTATCTTGCACCGCCGCATCACTTTCCTTAGGGCGAGCAAAGATAATCACATAACTAATATAAAATAGTACCAATATTAGCCCAGGGACAATCGCCCCCACAAAGAGATCGCCAATAGACACTGTTTTGGGAGTAAAAATGCCCATATTTAACTGCGCCTGCTGATAAGCGCTTGAAAGTGTATCGCCCAGTAAAACCAGCGCAATGGACGGGGGGATAATCTGCCCTAGGGTCCCCGTAGCAGCAATAATACCTGTGGCCTGAGAGGACGAGTAACCTCTTTTGAGCATGGTTGGCAGTGACATTAAACCCATAGTTACGACAGTGGCACCCACAATACCGGTGCTAGCGGCTAGTAGCGCCCCCACAAGCACCACTGAAACACCCAAACCACTACGGAATCTGCCAAATAAATCAGCCATACTGCTGAGTAAGTCTTCTGCTAAGCGGGATTTCTCAAGCATAATCCCCATCAGTACAAATAAGGGTACGGCTATCAGGGTACCGTTTTGCATAATGCCATAGAGACGATTAGGCAATGCCTGTAAGAATGCTGGATCAAAATGGCCGGTCAGCATACCAAAGAAAGCAAAAATTAATGCCGTCCCCGCCAGTGAAAAAGCAACGGGATAACCTGCCATCAAGACCAAGCAGACTGTCAGGAACATAATAAAAGGAATCCATTCAGCCATCAGGATTCTCGCTTAATTTCAGGTAAAGCCTCGACACTAAATCCTTTAATCGAGAGTAGGCTCGTTAAGATTTGTGATAAGCCCTGCAAGGCTAAGGTAATGGGCATCACAATCATTAAAGATTTCAGTAAAAAAACAGCTGCTATACCACCGCTTTCTGCTGAAGTTTCCTTAATCGCCCAGCTAGCTAGTACATAGTCCCAGCTGCTAAAGAATATTAGGCCACAAAATGGCATTAGAAAAAAAAGACCGCCCCATAGATCAACCCATGCCTTGCGACGAACTGAAAAGTTACGATAGAAAATATCAACCCGAACATGCCCGCCACGCTGCAGAGCAACCGCTAATCCGAGCATAAAAATAATCGAGTGCACATAGGTTATGGATTCCTGCACTGCAATAGAACCCATGCCAAATAGATATCTCAATAGCACCACGGAAACCGTAAGTGCAACTAAGAGAAGACAAAACCATGCGATTACCCGTCCCATCCATTGAGTAAAACAGTTAATCGCAAGCAAAATGTTTCCTAAAAATTTCATAGGCGTATTCTACCCGATTATTTTAAGAAACAAGACCAAACTGATCATTTTGCAGTAGAATAAGTAGAAATTATTGTGAACTACTAGTTACAGGGCCATTGCCATTATGATGCTGACCATTATCTCTCCAGCTAAAAAATTAGATTATAGTGAATCTGCAGAATCTCACAGGCATAGTCAGCCACTGCTGCTGAAACATTCTGAGGAGCTGTTGAATGAGCTACGCGAACTATCGCCAGAGGATATTTGTTCCCTTATGAGTCTTAGTGACAAGTTAGGTGCCCTTAATTTTGAGCGCTTCCAAGAGTGGCAAATGCCGTTTACGCCAGACAATGCTAAACAAGCAGTTCTAGCCTTCAAGGGGGATGTCTATCAGGGTCTTGATGCAGACAATATGTCTACTGACGAGCTTAATTTTGCTCAGGATAATTTGCGCATTCTGTCAGGCCTCTATGGTCTATTGCGCCCGTTAGATCTAATGCAACCCTATAGATTAGAAATGGGAACTAAGTTTGCCAATCAGCGTGGTGCTAATCTTTATGAATTTTGGGGCAGCATTATCACCGATGAGTTAAACAAGCTTTTAGCTTCCCAAAAAGATTCTGTTTTGGTCAATCTTGCTTCCAACGAATACTTTAAATCAGTGCAGCCAAAAGATCTTGAAGCTGAGATTATTACGCCGGTTTTTATGGACCAAAAAAATGATAAATATAAAATTATTAGCTTTTTTGCCAAACGGGCACGGGGCTTGATGAGCGCATTTATTATTAAAAACAAAATTACTGCGGTTGAACAACTTAAAGAATTCAATGTTGATGGTTACAGCTTTAATTCAGCCATGAGCGAGGGTAATAAATGGGTATTCTGCCGAGCGCAGGTATAGTTGAAAAGGCTACAATTGGTAGTCGAGCGCAAGTGCTATAAAAACAATCATCCCTACGCGATGGTTATTGAGAAATGCCCTAAAACAACCCTCTTTACTGCGCCCTCTGGCCTGCAAATGCTGATTGATAAAATAGCCAGCAGCCAAAACCAATCCTAAGGTATAAATCCAACCACGAGCAAAATAATAACCAGCAAAAATTAACAAAACTAGCATCAGAATTTGTAAGCCTGCCACAATCAATAAATCGTATTTGCCAAATAATATCGCGGTAGACTTGATGCCTATTTTTAAATCATCTTCACGATCAACCATTGCATAATAGGTATCAAAAGCAATCGTCCAACAAATAATCGCCGCTACTATTAACCATAGGCCAGGGGGAAGAGTCTGCTGTTCTGCGGCAAATGCCATAGGCACTGCCCAGGCCCAAGCAACACCTAACCCCAGCTGAGGCAAATGCGTAATACGCTTTAAAAACGGATAACCGGCAGCTAATAATGTACCAATAACTGCTAGCTGAAGGGTCAATATATTTGTGGCAAGAACCAGACCTAAAGCAACAATTAAGAGTGAAAGAAATAGTAACAACGCATGGCTTGGTAGGATTTCGCCCGCAGGAAGCGGCCTGTGGCGGGTGCGCTCCACTTCACCATCGACATGACGATCTGCATAATCGTTAATTACACAGCCTGCAGCTCTCATAACCACTACCCCCAGACTAAAAATAAGCAAATTCTTAAAACTAGGCTGCCCATTAGAGGCAAACCATAGCCCCCAAAAAGTTGGCCATAGCAATAGGTAAATACCAATAGGCTTATCGAAACGCATAAGGCGAAGCCAAGGGTTTTGTTTTAAGTTTTTAATAGATTCCATTAGTTATCAAAATCTTATTGCTTACAGGCTGTCAATCTTAAAAGTCGGCAGAAAAAATTCAGCAACCAACAAGGGTTTTTGATCTAACCTAAATACTGAACGTCTACCCCAAATAGAGCTTTCACCGTTTATTAGGCGGCATGGTAATTGGTTATTGTCAGAATTTATACAGGCAACTTCAACCGGTTCACGGGTCATGGTAGGGTCCTTAAATAAAAGCGCACCCAATGGCTGATTATCTAACTGTCTCAGTTTACGCAATCGTCCTGATAGCGTCGTTAACGGCATAACACTTCGCGCATATACCCAGGGTTGACCTCCCCCGCAAAGCAATACCTCGCGAATCATTGCCTGCTGCCTATCTGGCAAACCCAAGGCATTTCGTTCGGATAATGATGGCACTTGCAATTGCTGCTTAATCACATTGACAGAAAGCTCACCACCACTGGCATCAAGTAGTCGCTGGGTTAAGGATCCCGCATCAAATAACCAATCCCGCCATACCTTGGGCACTCGATAATCTGTTTGAGATAGCACGCTATACCAAGATATTTCGGCATGATTAACAGACAGCATTGAGGGCAATGGCAAAGCTTAGCTACCAGACAAATAGATAGATGGATAGCCTTCAGGCTGTGTGCGATAGCGTTTATATTCCCACTGGTACTGATCAAAAGCCTCAGCAGCAATAGCTTCAACACCTTGATTCATTGCCTTAAGACTTATCGCCTGGTCTTCACTGTAGATAGCCTGATCAGCTGGTATGAACTTTAGGCGCCAACCTCCCTGTTCTCGTAATGCACAGCAAAACAATGCTTGGCTACCCGAGCGATTAAGCAAATTATAAGCTAGTGTCATGGTCAGCGCCGGCTTCTCAAATAAGGGTGCAAAATCACCACTGGCCTTAGGTGGCTGCTGATCAGGAAGAATCGCCACGGTTTCTCCTCGGCCTAGCGCTTTGAGCAAGGCCGCTACACCACGCACATTAGTGGGCACCAAGTTAGCGCCAGTTCTCTCACGCGATTTTTTAATCCAATGCCCAAGTTGGCTGTTCTTAGGCGGCTGATAAAGGGATGTCATTGCTGTTTGCTTAGCCACCCAAAGGCCTATAACTTCCCAATTTCCTTGATGTGGTATCAATAAAATCGTGCCGCGATTGCTAGCAATGGCCTCGTTAAGATATGACTCTCCCTCAACGGCGATAATCTTCGATTGGAGCCAATCAGAAGATCTGCGCCAGAGTCCCGGAGTTTCAAAAAAGGCTTGGCCCAAATGACTCATTCTCGCTTTAGCTAGTGCTTTATTAGCTTGAGAGGGTTTATCGGGAAAACAGTGTGCTATGTTTTGTTGCGAGGTCTTATAGCCAGCAGTGGCAAAGATCGTCATTATGACGCCCATGATGTAACCAAAAAATCTCGCCAAACCCAGAGGTAGCAGCGAGATTATTTTTAGCAGACTGAGCGCAAGGGCCGATCTCATAATTTCTCGGATAGCTCATTCCGCAAATATTCACGAAGCTCATCACCGATTTCATGATGCTCTAAGCCCAACTCAATATTGGCTTTTAATAGCCCCATCTTACTGCCACAGTCATAACGAATACCCTCATATTCGTAGGCAAGTACCTGCTCAGCTTTTAACAATGTTTGAATGGCATCTGTGAGCTGTAATTCACCGCCAGCACCGGGCTTAAGTTTTGCCAGATGTTCAAAAATTTGCGGTGTAAACACATAGCGACCTGTTACGCCCATATTTGAGGGCGCATCTTCAAAGGCGGGCTTTTCAACAATTTCATCCAAGAGATGAACACGATCCTTTTGTTTTTTTCCACTGATAACACCATAGGAAGAGATTTCAGGGCCATCGACCTGCTGAACAGCAATAACTGAGCTTTTGTAATAGTCAAAGGCTTCAACCATTTGCTTTACCGCACCTTTTTTGTGATGAATTAAATCATCAGCCAATAAAACTGCGAAGGGTTCATCACCTACCAGATGAGCGGTTACTGCAACGGCATGCCCAAGGCCCAAGGCTTCATTTTGACGAATATAGGTACAACTAACGCCTTTTGGCACCACGTTCTGTGCAATTTCAAGCAATTCTTTTTTGCCGCGCTGCTCGAGCTGGTGCTCTAATTCATAGGCCTTATCGAAATGGTCGGCAATACTGCGCTTGGTTCGGCCAGTCACAAATATCATTTCTGTAATACCTGCTTCAACAGCCTCTTCTACCGCATATTGAATCAGCGGCTTATCAACCACTGGCATCATTTCTTTTGGATTTGCTTTAGTAGCGGGCAAAAATCTTGAACCCATGCCAGCTACAGGAAAAACTGCCTTGCGAACCTTTTCGCCGCGTTTAATATGCGCCATTTAAAACTCCATTGAACCAATATTTAATCACTAGGTATTCATTATATCGCGATATAAGTCATTTGCGATGGTCAAATTATAGGATTTGAGTGTTTTTTGCCTCTATCTTTATCAGCCTGCACGTTTATAATTGCGCATCTAAATGTAATACATTTAATTTTAGGTGAATTTTGTGGGAAATATGACGAATGCTCCTCAGACTTTTCAGGAGCTAATTGCGACTCTTCAAGACTTTTGGGCTAAACAGGGCTGTGTCATTATGCAGCCATTGGATATGGAGGTGGGCGCTGGGACTTTTCACCCTGCTACCTTCTTGCGTTCTATTGGGCCTGAAGTATGGAACTGTGCCTATGTTCAGCCTTCACGTCGACCCACTGATGGTCGCTATGGTGAAAACCCCAACCGCTTACAGCACTACTATCAATTTCAGGTAGCGCTTAAGCCTTCACCTGACAATATTCAAGAACTTTACCTTGATTCACTGCGCGAGCTTGGCGTTGATCCGGCTATTCATGATATTAGATTTGTTGAAGATAACTGGGAATCCCCTACATTAGGTGCTTGGGGTCTTGGCTGGGAAGTCTGGTTAAACGGCATGGAAGTAACTCAGTTTACCTACTTTCAGCAGGTAGGTGGCTTAGAATGCTATCCAGTGACTGGCGAGATTACCTATGGTCTTGAGCGAATTGCTATGTACCTGCAAGGTGTTGACAGCATTTATGATCTGGTATGGTCAAAAGGTCCATCGGGCACCGTAACCTATGGCGACGTTTTCCTACAAAATGAACGAGAACTCTCTGCCTATAATTTTGAACATGCTGATACAGAGTTTCTGTTTAAAGCCTTTGATCAATATGAACAGGATGGCGAAAAATTAATCGAAGCCAAACTGCCATTACCTGCCTATGAAATGGTAATGAAGGCCTCACATACCTTTAATCTATTAGATGCCCGCAAGGCAATTTCGGTGACCGAGCGACAGCGCTATATCTTAAGAGTAAGAACGCTAGCCCGAGGTGTTGCACAGGGCTATTTTGATTCACGTTTAGAAGCTGGTTTCCCGTTGGCGGATAGTCAGGTTGCTAAGGAAGTTATTGCTAAACATCAAGGAGAATCAAAATGAGCGCTGATTTTCTAATTGAATTAGGAACCGAAGAGTTACCGCCTAAATCTTTAAAAACACTGGCTAATGCCTTTACGGATGGTGTTATTAAAGGGCTTGAGGAGCAGGGACTAAAGTTTAAGAGTTTCCAATCTTTTGCCGCACCGCGTCGACTCGCTGTTGTTGTCTCAGAGTTAGACCAGCAAACACCAGACAAGGATATTGTTAATTGGGGGCCTCCGACAAAAGTAGCCTTTGATGAAAACGGTAATCCATCACGCGCTGCTGAAGCCTTTGCCAAGAAAAATAATCTAGCGGTCGAAGATTTAAAATCATTGGTTGAAAATGATGGTCAACAAGACAAGCTCTGCGTGCGTCGAACTGAATCTGGGTCTGAGACTAAAGGCTTATTAGCAGATATCATTAACCAATCATTAGCTCAGCTTCCAATTCCAAAACGCATGCGTTGGGGCTACACCAAAGAAGAATTTGTTCGCCCCGCTCAGTGGGCAGTACTGTTATTTGATGGTGAAGTTATCAAGCAAAATATTCTTGGTATTGAGCCCTCCAATTCCAGTCGCGGGCACAGATTTCACGCTAATAAGGATATAGTGATTAAATCGCCTAGTACATACCAGCAGCAACTCAAAGATGCCTATGTAATAGCTGATTTTAATGAAAGAAAAGACATCATACTAAAGGGCGTTAATCAGTTAGCTGAAAGTATTGGCGGCACAGCTTCGGTAGATGAGGATCTTCTTGATGAAGTGGCAGCGCTGAATGAATGGCCAGTGCCTTTGATGGGGAAGTTTGATAACCACTTTCTATCAATACCATCACAAGCATTGATTTCATCTATGAAAGAGCATCAAAAATATTTTCATGTGCTTGATGCAAAAGAACAATTACTGCCCGCTTTTATCACCGTTGCCAATATTGAAAGCACCGATCCCGCACAGGTGATCGATGGCAATGAGCGTGTTATTCGCCCTCGTTTGGCAGATGCCGCATTCTTTTATGAAAATGATAAAAAGACAACCTTGGAAAGCCGTCGAGACGCCCTAAAGAATATTGTCTTCCAAGCAGACCTTGGCTCTGTTTATGAAAAAACTGAGCGCGTTGCAAATATAGCATCACAGCTTGCTGAAAAGATTGGAGGCAATCCAACCTTAGCCAAAAAAGCCGCCGAATTGAGTAAATCAGATTTGGTTACCGATATGGTCGGTGAATTTGATGATTTACAGGGTGCAATGGGACGCGATTATGCGCTAAATGATGGTGAAGACCCGCAGGTTGCAGAAGCAATCTTTGAGCAATACTTGCCGAGATTTTCTGGCGATATTGTCCCCACCACGGATATAGGCGCCACATTAGCCCTTGCCGATCGATTAGATAGCCTGGTCGGCATCTTTAGCATAGGGCAACAACCCTCAGGCTCACGAGACCCCTTTGCTTTACGTCGAGCAAGTTTGGGTGTTTTAAGAATTATGCTTGAACGCAACATTGATCTGAACTTGACTGATTTAATTGCTGCAAGCAGTGCCCAATTTAATATTGGTGAGCGCGCCAAAATAAGTGGCAATAAGCTAGAAAAGCAAGTACTTACTTACATTATAGAGCGCTTCAAATCTTGGTATAAAGAAAAAGGCATTCAAACTGAAGTGTTTTTATCAGTTGCCGCATTAGAGCTTAGTAACCCGATGGATATTGATTCGCGGGTTGCCGCAGTCCACAAATTTACACTATTACCAGAAGCGACTGCACTGGCCTCGGCGAATAAACGAGTTTCAAATATTTTAGCCAAACAACTGCCTGAGGGTAATGCTCAAGCACTGGACACTTCACTGCTAAAGGATACTGCAGAAATTGAGCTAGCAAACCAGATTTTGGCAATGGAAGAAGCCGTTGCTCCGTTATTAAAGCAACGCGATTACAATGCAATTCTAGAAAAACTGGCTGGACTTCGCGAAGCGGTCGATCAGTTTTTTGAAGATGTGATGGTAATGGCGGATGATACAGCGCTTCGTCAAAATAGATTGGCATTATTATCAAAGCTACAGCAACTATTTATGAATGTTGCTGATATTTCACTACTGGCGCCGGCTAAATAATATGACTAATAAGGTATCTAGCCTGTTTTGCAGCCTAATTGCCATTATTCGATCACTTTTGTTTTATGCCGGCTTTGTTATTATCACTGTCAGCGCTAGTATTGTTACCTGCTCCCTATTCTTTTTACCATTCAGACTTTTGCAGCGAATAGCTACCAATGGCAACCTTTTGGTTATGCTGTGGTTAAGGCTTACCTGTAATGTGCGAATTCAAGTTTTTGGTAAAGAAAATATTCCCAGTCAGGCCTGTGTTATTTTAAGCAATCATCAAAGCACCTGGGAAGCCTTTTATATGCAGTGGTTTTTTCAGCCAGCTAACTTTATTCTGAAACGAGAACTGCTGTGGATTCCTTTTTTTGGCTGGGCTTTATTCCTTATGAATCCCATCGCTATTAAACGCTCAAGACCCTCTTCCGCCATACGTTATGTGCTTAAACAGGGCGCCAAAAGACTTAATGCAGGCAATAATATTGTTATTTATCCTGAGGGTACCCGTGTTACAGATAATCAGTTGGGTGAATTTAAAACTAGCGGTGCAGCATTAGCCCTTCAGGCTAATACCCCTGTATTACCTGTGTCACATAATAGTGGTGATCATTGGCAGCGTAGTAGTTTTATTATGCAGCCAGGCACAATAAAACTGCGCATAGGGCCTATCATAGAACCTGAGGGCCTTTCTGCTCGAGATATTACAGAAAAGGCTCGCGCATGGATTGCAACGAGCCTTGAAATGAATAAGCCCACTTAGAAAGCGGGCCAAGATAAATTATACGTCTAGGTTTACCACTGAAAGCGCATTTGATTCAATAAAGTCACGGCGTGGCTCTACCTGATCGCCCATTAGTGTAGTAAACATTTGATCAGCAGCGATTGCATCTTCAATGGTTACCACCAACATTCTTCTGGTTTCAGGATCCATAGTGGTCTCCCATAACTGCTCAGGATTCATCTCACCCAAACCCTTATAGCGCTGAGTATTAATCCCACGGCGCGCCTCAACCATCAACCAATCAAGTGCTTCTTTAAAGGATGTCACCTCAAGGGTGCGCTCCCCACGCTTAACGAAGGCCGTATCCTCAAGCAGACCCTGTAGTTTTTCGCCCAATTCAACAATTTTTGTATATTCATTTGAACCAAATAGATCACGGCCAAAAACATGCTTATGCGGCACGCCATGAGCGGTTATTTCAACCACCGGAAGGAATAAATTACGCTCTTTATCTTCTTCTACCAGCACCTTATAGCCATGCGTTCCGGTTTCTATATCATTTAGGCCTTTCTGGAGATCGACGCACCATTTGTCAACTTCGCTGCGTTTTTCCAGACGTTCGACACTTAAGGCCGATGTATGTACCAGCGCTTCAAGCACCTGCTTAGGATATACAAGCGACATGCGATTCACTAAATCATCAACCTGTCTAAACTGGCCAACCAAGTCCTCTAAAGCTGCACCCTGAATAGCCGGTGCCGTTGCATTTACATGAAGGCTTGCCTCTTCTAGGGCTTTTTGTGTTAGATAGGCCTCAAGAGCATCATCATCTTTTAGGTATTGCTCATTTTTACCCTTACTGACCTTATATAATGGTGGCTGAGCAATAAAGATATGGCCATTTTCAACCAGCTCTCGCATTTGTCTAAAGAAAAAAGTGAGCAGAAGCGTTCGAATGTGTGATCCGTCAACATCAGCATCTGTCATAATAACAATGGTGTGATAGCGCAATTTTTCTAAATTAAACTCATGCACACCAATACCGCAACCCAGCGCGGTAATTAGCGTACCAACCTCAGCGCTAGATAACATTTTGTCAAAACGCGCCTTTTCAACATTTAGGATCTTACCTTTCAAAGGCAAAATAGCCTGAGTCTTACGTGCGCGCCCCTGTTTAGCCGAGCCACCCGCAGAATCACCCTCCACTAAGTAAAGCTCAGACAGCGCTGGATCTTTTTCCTGGCAATCTGCTAGCTTGCCTGGCAAGCCTGCTATATCCAAAGCCCCCTTACGGCGTGTCATTTCTCGCGCTTTTCGCGCCGCTTCTCGGGCACGGGCCGCATCAATCATTTTATTAACCACCGCCTTTGCCTCCTGAGGAAACTCAAGCAAGTAATCATTAAATTTGTCGCCCATTTCTTGCTCAACGGCAGATTTCACCTCAGAACTTACCAATTTGTCTTTAGTCTGAGATGAAAACTTAGGATCTGGCACCTTAACCGAGATAATTGCCGTTAAGCCCTCTCTCGCATCATCTCCAGTGGTATTTACCTTAGCTTTTGAGCCTATACCCTCTTTTTCAATATAGGTATTAAGACCTCGGGTAAGGGCAGAACGAAAACCCGCCAAATGGGTACCGCCATCTCTTTGCGGAATATTGTTGGTATAACAGAGGATATTTTCTTGGAAGCTGTCATTCCACTGCAGTGCCACCTCAACACTAGTACCATCGTCTCTATCGGTATTGAAGTGCATAATTTTATTAATTGTTTGCTTATTGGTGTTCAGATAATCAACAAAAGCGCTTAACCCGCCTTCATAGGCAAACTTTTCTTCCTCACCGGTGCGCTCATCAACCAAGACAATACAGACACCTGAATTCAAGAATGAAAGCTCTCTTAGTCTTTTGGCAAGCAAATCATAGTGGAAGTTAATATTAGTAAAGGTTTCTGGAGAAGGCTCAAAAAACACCTCGGTGCCAGACTCTTTGGTATCACCAATAATTTCAAGCGGGCCATCAGGCACACCATGAGAATAGGTCTGTTCATGCACTTTGCCGTTTCTTCGGATAGTAAGCCTCATGCGTGTAGACAAGGCATTTACTACCGAAACCCCCACGCCATGCAGACCACCGGAGACTTTATAGCTGTTATCATCAAACTTACCGCCGGCATGCAGAACGGTCATAATAACCTCAGCAGCAGAAACACCCTCTTCGTGCATTTCTGTAGGAATACCACGACCATTGTCTGAAACTGAAATTGTCTCATTGGGGTGGATAACCACTCTTATCTCAGAGCAATGTCCAGCCAATGCCTCGTCAATCGAGTTATCGACCACCTCGAATACCATATGGTGCAGGCCAGTACCATCATCAGTATCCCCAATATACATACCTGGGCGCTTTCTTACTGCATCTAATCCTTTGAGTACCTTAATACTCGACGAATCATAGTTGGCTTCTTCACTCATAAACAGTTTGTTTCCTATTATTTAAACGTTTGAAATAACGCCATGTTCCACGTGGAACAAATTTGCGTCTTCCTTAGCTATACCCTCAAAATCTTCTTTATCAACACCAGTAACAAAATACTGGCATCCTAAACTGTTAAGGTAGTCTAATACATCCCTACAGTTGTCTGCATCTAATTCTGCCGGCAGGTCATCTAAAAGAAAAACGCAGCTATTGCCGGTCACTTCCTTATAGTGTGCTGCCTGCGCCAGCTTAAGAGCATAAACCAAAAGCTTGGACTGACCTCGCGACAACCTATCTGCCGCAGGCTCACCATCAACTAAAAGCTTAATATCCGCTCGCTGCGCGCCATGCGATGTTGTTCCAACCGCCAAATCCCTTTCTCGATCTGCAGAAAAAACATCCAGTAAAGATGCGCCCTCCTGCCAGCCCTGATTATACTCTAAAGCCACATCACTGAGACCATCAAAAGCCTCCACCAATGGCGAAATAAACTGCTCAAGCTGAATTAAATAATCCTTTCGCTGCTCAGTGATCATTTCATTTAAGGGAGCCAATTCCTTTGACCATAGCTCCAACGATTCTTCGTCTATTCTAGCATGACGAAGCAGTTGATTGCGCTGTTTTAATGCTTTTTGGAAGCGTTTCCATAAATTTGCAAAACCATGTTCCACGTGGAACAGGCCCCAATCTATAAATTGACGCCTTTGAAGGGGTCCGCCCTCCAGTAAGGAGAAACTATGAGCATCTATAAGCTGAATAGGAAGTTCTGCTGCAAGCTCTGCGGCAGAGGATAAATTTTTACCGTTGCAACGCGCCTCAAATCCGCCTTTTGAGGAACGGCTAACGCCCAGCTGACGTAGGCTATCAGTATCCGTTGCAGCGACCTTGCCAGAAACGACCAATCTATCCGCACCGCGACTAATCACCAAGCGGAGGTCGCGATGCCTGAAAGAGCGGCCGCGACCCAGCAAAAAAACCGCTTCTAGCAGGCTGGTTTTGCCGCTTCCATTGGCACCATAAATAATATTTGCCTTGGGGTGGCATTCGAGGCTGATGGAGTTTAGGTTTCTAACCCCATCGAGACTTACAGCGCCTAAATGCATTAACTTGGCCAATAAGCCGCTTACTGCGCCCTAAAGGCGCATCGGCATAACCACATAGGTCGCTTTACTCTCTCCGCTAGCATCTTCCACCAATGCACTACTATTGGAATCAGCCAGAGTAAATCGAATCTCAGAACTTTTTAGTACATTTAAGACGTCCAACAGATAACTAACATTAAAACCAATCTCTAGTGACTCGCCGCTATAGGCTACCGTCACCTCCTCCTGAGCCTCTTCCTGCTCTGGGTTATTGGCTACAAGATGCATGGCGCCATTGACCAGCTCAATCCTAACGCCGCGATATTTTTCATTAGACAAAATAGCGGTACGGCCAAAAGCTTGCTTTAACTGCTCGCGATCTCCCACAACCAGCTTGTCGCCGCCCTTTGGCACTACACGATCATAGTCAGGATAAGCCCCATCTACCAATTTAGAGGTGAAACAGTAGTCCGCACCAGTGACCCGAATATGGTTTGAGCCTATAGAAACCCTAACATCATCATCAGCCAGCAACCTAGAAAGCTCTATAATGCCTTTTCTTGGCAGAATAGCCGTTACCTTAGCCTCTAACACAGAAACCTCGCAGGATGTATCACAAAGGGCCAGACGATGGCCGTCAGTGGCTACTGCACGCAGCTGGTTTTGCGTAACCTCCCAAAGCATACCATTTAGATAGTAACGAACGTCCTGCTGTGCCATAGCAAAAGATGTGGCATCAATAAGATTTCTTAAAACTGTACCCTGAACCGTAAATTCAACGTTTTGCTCACCTTCATCAACGCTTGGAAACTCATTAGCCGGCAAAGTAGCCAGTGTAAAACGGCTTCGACCGCTAACGATCTGGGCCTTGCCATCACTACTTAAAAAATCAACCTGTGCGCCCTCAGGTAAGGAGCGGCATATATCAAGTATCTTGCGAGCCGAAACCGTAACCTCACCCTCCTCCATTGAGGAGACAACTTCCGTTGAGCCCTTAATTTCAACTTCCAAGTCTGTACCAGTCATGGATAGTCTGTTGCCCTCAAGGCGCAATAAGACATTAGAAAGAATAGGAAGCGTTTGCCGACGTTCAACCACACCCACCACTAACTGCAAGGGGCTAAGCAGAGCTTCTCTTGAAAGGCTAAATTTCATAGTGTAATTTCTCCGGAAATTTTATTTATTTTGATTATAAACTTTTAGGTTGAAAGTGTTCTGTATAGATTCTTAAGATCGCGCTGTACCTCGCGGTCAGCACCCTCAAGCTCCTTAACTTTTCGGCAAGCATGCAACACAGTGGTATGGTCGCGCCCACCAAAAGCTTCACCAATCTCTGGCAGACTGTGGTTAGTCAACTCTTTAGCTATAGACATAGCGACCTGCCTAGGTCTTGCAACCGAGCGACTTCTTCGCCTAGAAAGCAAATCTGACATTTTAAGCTGATAATAATCCGAAACCACACGCTGAATATTATCTACAGTAATTAACTTATCCTGCAACGCCAAGAGATCCTTTAGAGACTCACGAATAAGATCAATATCAATAGGACGCCTTGTAAACTGGGCATGAGCCATAACACGCTTCAAGGCCCCCTCAAGCTCGCGCACATTGGACCTAATTCGTTGAGCAATAAAGAATGCCGCATCCTTGGATAAATGGACACCGCTTTGCTCTGCTTTATTAATTAAAATCGCAGCCCTGGTTTCAAGCTCAGGCGGCTCAACAGCAACCGTCAATCCCCAACCAAAACGTGACTTAAGGCGCTCTTCAACGCCGTCAATTTCTTTAGGGTAGCGATCACTAGTGAGGATCATCTGCTGTCCACCCTCAAGCAAAGCATTGTAGGTGTGGAAAAACTCTTCTTGAGAGCGCTCCTTGCCCGAGAAAAACTGAATATCGTCAATTAAAAGCGCATCCACCGAACGATAAAACCGTTTAAATTCGTCAATGGCTTTTAGCTGCAGCGCCTTTACCATATCAGCGACAAAGCGCTCAGAATGCAGGTAAACAATTTTAGCATCTGGCTTTTTAGCCCGCATTGCATTACCCACCGCATGCATAAGGTGCGTTTTACCTAAACCTACACCACCATAGATAAACAGCGGGTTATAAGAGCCACCTGGGTTCTCAGCAACCTGTTGAGCCGCCGCTAAGGCCAGCTGATTAGACTTACCCTCAACAAAACTATTAAATGTAAACTCATCATTAAGATTGGTACGTAAACTGGTTTCTGCCGCCGATTGAATAATTGCTGGCGCAGACTCGATGACAGACGAACTGTCAGCACTAGCCTGTGGACTATGGCTTATAGCGCCATCAAGTGTCGGCTCGGTTAGGGTTTTATTTAAATGATTATCCTGCTCGTATTGAGGCTGATTAGCTGGAGTCGCTGAAACGCCCAAAACTACGCCATTTCCACTTAACTGCTGAAAAAGCTCTTCAATTCTGGTTAGAAATTTACTTTTAACCCAATCCTCAACAAAACGATTGGGAGCGACAAGCTCAATTACCTCATTACCCGAAGGTTGATTAAACTGACTTTGGTCTTCCTTAAAGTATTTTATTTTTAAAGGCCTAATCCAAGTGTTGTATTGCTGTTCTGGCAATTCACTTTGGAGAGCGTTTTGGCACTGGGACCAAACAATGTCGGGTGCATCAAACCCCATGATTTATACCTTAGCTTTAATCAATCGGTCAAAAAGGAATTTGATCCCTTATTGATCATTAGTTCTTGTTATTTTTTAGCTTTCTTGAGCCTTGAACAGAGTCTATACCCTACAAAAAAAACTATCCACACCCTAAAAAATGGGTAAAAAATACCGCTTTTTTTAAACCTCTTGAAAAACAACAAGTTATATAAATTCAAGATTTTTTCTATCAACAGAGAAATATTTTTTTCTGGTTAAATATTGACCATTTACTGTGGATAACCTGTGTGTATACAGTATAAAACCAGTGATTAAGGCTTATTTTTGTGAATATTTGGCAGAATTATTAATCACTCGCAGGCAATGGTGACCCGTTGTTTTTATTCAGTCACTTTCCGATGCAAAACGAAGAAAATATTACACCCAACAAATCATCTGAGGTAAATTCTCCAGTAATTTCAGATAGATAGCGCTGAGCCTCACGTAAATCTTCAGCGAGAAGCTCCCCGGCATTAGTTGCATTTAATTGTGCAATTCCATGAACCACCAAATCAGACGCCTGCTTGATCGCGGTAAGGTGTCGGCGCCTTGCTGAAAACAATCCCTCTGCTTGATTTTGGTAACCAACAGCGTCCAGAATAATTTGTTTTAATGCGTCTAATCCAGCACCGGTTTTTGCTGAAAGATAAGCCGATAGCGCTTCATTCTCTGATTCTGCAAGACCATCAACCAAATCAACCTTATTAAAAACTGAAATTATTTTATGTTGACCCTTAGAAAAACGCTGTGAGTATTCTGGCCAAAGTTCATCCAAACTGGTTTTTTCATTTTTGGAGACATCAATTACATAAAGAATGGCGTCTGCTTTTTCTATTTCTTGCCAAGCTCTTTTTACACCTAGCTGCTCAACCTCATCCTCTGTATCCCTTAAACCCGCGGTATCAACAATATTTAAAGGAACGCCATCAAGGTTTATTTTTTCTCTTAAAACATCTCTTGTAGTGCCTGCTACAGCCGTAACAATGGCGGCATCCTCACCCGCAAGTGCATTCAGCAAGCTTGATTTACCGGCATTCGGCTTACCCGCTAACACTAGAGTAATCCCTTCTCTTAAGAGAGCGCCCTGTTGAGCCATAGAAAGAAACTCAACAAGATCGTTGCTTAGAGAATCCAACCTTTCTCGAAGGCTGTGGTCCGCCAGAAAATCAATTTCCTCCTCAGGAAAATCAATTGCCGCCTCCACAAATACTCTTAACGCGATCATTCGTTCCACAAAGGCTTGAATCTTGGTAGAAAACTCGCCCTGTAATGATCTAACAGCTGACTTTGCCGCTTGTGATGAGCTTGCATCAATAAGATCTGCGACCGCTTCCGCTTGGGCTAAATCAAGCTTGTCATTTAGAAAAGCTCTTTCGCTAAACTCTCCCGGGCGCGCCATACGTGCACCCAATTCAATACTTCTATTAACGAGCAAGTCCATCACAACCGGGCCGCCATGACCATGAAGTTCTAGCACATCCTCACCAGTAAAAGAATTGGGGGCAGGAAAATAAAGCGCTAAACCTTGATCAAGAGCATTAGATGAAGCGTCCAAAAAGATTGAATAGTGTGCCTGCCTTGGTTTAAGTGTTGTTTTTTCACCCAAGAATCCAGAAACAAAAGCAGACAAATCCTTGCCCGAAATTCTCACAACACCCACACCACCACGACCTGGCGCAGTAGCAACAGCAACGATGGTATCGGTATCATTTGAGATAGTGTTTATATTCATAGGGTAATTATGCCCGAAAAAAAAGCCCCCGAAGAGGCTTTTTCTTATTTACTTGGCCGCTATCTGGCGGTTGACATACCATTGCTGCAAGATACTAAGCAGGTTATTAACCGTCCAATAAAGAACCAGTCCAGCTGGGAACATTATAAAAAAGAACGTAAACATAATCGGCATAAACTGGAAAACTTTCGCCTGCATAGGATCAGTCGGTGTAGGCTGCAATTTCTGCATTAAATACATGCTGGCACCCATAATTAACGGCAGAATAAATAATGGATCCTTGGCAGAAAGATCTTGAATCCAGAATATCCAGGGTGAATGACGAATTTCAACCGACTCCGATAACACCCAATACAATGCAATAAATACGGGCATTTGTAATAACATTGGGAAACAACCACCTAGCGGGTTAACTCGATGCTTTTTAAACAGCGCCATTTGCTCCTGGCCAGCTTTTTGACGGTCATCGCCATAGAGCTCTTTAATTCTAGCCATCTCTGGTTGCAGGCTGCGCATTTTAGCCATTGAGCGCAGACTAGCAGCCGAAAGTGGATAAAGAAGAATCTTGATAAAGATGGTTAAAATAATAATCGACCAACCCCAATTCCCCATAACATTATGAATTATCTCTAATAAAGCAAAAATTGGTTTAGCTAGCATCCATAAAAAACCATAATCAATAGTAAGATCGAGATAATCAGCAAGCTCCTTTAACACCGCTTGATCTTTAGGGCCAACATATAAATCAACCTTGTACTCACCTTGGCTGCCTGCTTGTACATTAATTTTTTCGCCGGTTACCGCCATTAGATAAATATCTTGACCATTAAGCTTTCTTAATGAGTAACGGTTTTTTTGATCCGCTGGCGGCACCCATGCACTTACAAAATAATGCTGAACAAAGGCAAGCCATCCTCCGTTTATTGAAGATTTAGTGGAATCATCTTCAATATCAGAAAAACTATACTTCGCATAATTTTGATCCTGTTCGCGCAACGCGGCACCCAAGAAAGGCTTCATACCTGTTGAAGCACTACTTTGCGGCTCGTGATCATCACGTTTAAATTGACCAAAGAATGTTGCTGACCAAGGAGACGTTGTTTGGTTGTTTATTAAATAGTTAATTCCAATGCGGTAATCAGAGGGTTTAAACTCGAAACGTTTAATAATTTGAACGCCATCTTGAACAAAAACCAAATCAACATTCAGTGCACTCTCACCCTCAAGCAATTCATAACTTGATGAGGCAGCGCTAAATTGAGGCCTACCATTAGCAGTATCAGTACCATTTGTGCCAATTAAACCGCTTTCAGCAACGAATAAATCACCATTAGATCTGGTGAGCAAGGTAATTGGCTGACCGCCCTGATCTGCCATCTTGGTAAGGTTCTTAAGAAGTTTTACCTCAACGACATCACCACCCAGCGTATCTAAGGTAACATCAATAACATCAGTTCTAACATTAATATATTGATGCTTAGACTCAACACTAGCTTCTTGGATAACAGGTTCTTCAACTAAAGAAGGCAAGGTAGATGTAGCCGCTACCTCATCCGTGTATTGCGTTTGAACAGGAATATCAATCTGTTGATCTACAACAGGCTGAATGGGTTGTATACCCTCAAAATTACTCCAGCGGACAACAAGTAACCAAACCACAACACCAATAGCGGCTAGGATTATATTTTTTTGCCAATTCATACGCTTTTCTCTCAATATTCTTCAGTATTAGTTTATTTGTCTTTTTTTTCCGGCACTGGATCCAAACCACCTTCGTGAAATGGTTGGCATTTTATAAGTCTTCGCACAGAAAGATAACCCCCTTTAAAAACTCCGTGTTTCTCAATTGCCTCAATTGCATAATGAGAACAGGTTGGGTGAAATCTACAACTAGGTCCAAGTAATGGGCTTATTAACCATTGATATAACTTTATAAATCCAATAAAAAAACTACGCATCCTTCGCCTCCAGCATCTTACAACGGGCATCTAGCTTAACCCAAGAATTTTGAATTATTTGAGTTAGTTTTTGGCGAGATAACTTGTCTGCTCCATTTCGGGCAAGAAATACAACATCTACAGGGTGTTCAAACTGCTGCTTTCTAAACGTTTCTCGAGCAACCCGCTTAATAAGATTTCTCTGAACTGCGGTAGGAATATTTTTCTTTGCTATAACCAAGCCCAGCCTTGAATTTTTTTCTGTAGGCTTTGCGAGTATAAGGAGAGAAGAATTAGCGACTTTGACTTTATTATTGTCAAACACCTGCTTAAAGTCACAGGCGTTTAAAAGTCGCTGAGTCTTTTTAAAAGGAAAGTTGGGCACAGGGCCCAAAGCCTTATGCAGCGAGACGCTTACGACCTTTGGCACGACGGCGATTAAGAACAGCGCGACCGCCTTTAGTTGCCATACGTGATCTGAAGCCGTGAGTACGTTTGCGTTTTAAATTACTAGGTTGAAATGTTCTTTTCATGACTAATTAGTCCAAATCTGTTTGTGTACATGTTTCCGAGCCGCGCGATTCTAAAGAAAATATTACTTCATATCAATAAACTTCTGCTATTCATGCGAAAAACATAGCTTATTAACAGTATACAAACAGTTTTACCCCTAAATTCATCAAGATTTCCCTCATAATTATAAAAAATAGCTTTTAAACCTGTGTTTTTTTTAAAAAGCTGTATAAAACCTATGATTAAAAATTTTAAACGTTCAACTATTTGACCAACTTATACAGAGGCTATTTATTAACTATTTTTAATTAACAATTCATCCTAAGTTTAGCCACCCTTAATACCAGTGGTTTTCCTCATTTTTATAAGCCTATAAATAATAAATAACCCATTGAAATTATTATATTTTTAAAGAGTATTAACAAAAAAACACCTTACTAATAACAACAATAATAATCTTACATATATATATTTAATAAATTAGATATTCTTTTAATACAAAATAAAAACGAGTTAAAAATAATCCAAAGCAACGTATAATGACCAACTTAACAATGGACATTACATTCAGTTAAACCTATGCGCTATCCTTCTCAATACGATGTTATAGTTGTTGGCGGCGGCCACGCGGGAACCGAGGCATGCCTTGCGGCGGCTCGAATGGGCTGCAAAACTCTGCTACTTACTCATAATATTGAAACCCTTGGTCAGATGTCATGTAACCCAGCTATTGGTGGCTTGGGTAAAAGCCATTTGGTTAAAGAAGTTGATGCCTTGGGCGGTGCTATGGCTCGAGCCACCGATTTGGGTGGAATACAATTTAGAGTGCTAAACGCCAGAAAAGGCCCTGCAGTTAGAGCCACGAGAGCTCAGGCTGACAGAATCCTCTATAAAGCAGCGGTAAGAGATATTCTTGAGAACCAGCCCAACCTGAGTATTTTTCAGCAAGCAGTAGACGACCTGATTCTTGAAGGTGAAAAAGTTATTGGGGTTACTACGCAGATGGGGTTGAAGTTTTATGGCACATCAGTAGTAATCACAGCGGGAACATTTTTGGCAGGTAGGGTGCATGTTGGTCTAGAAAACTATGCTGCTGGACGAGCAGGTGATCCCCCGGCACAGCAGTTGGCTGAGAGATTTAGAGCATTACCCTTTAGAGTAGAGCGTTTAAAAACGGGAACCCCGCCTAGAATTGATGCACGCAGCGTTGACTTTAGCGAATTGCAAGAACAGTGGGGCGATCAACCCGAACCGCTAATGTCATACTTCGGTAAGCTGGAAGATCATCCTCAGCAAACCTGTTGCTGGATAACCTATACCAATGAAAACACCCATGAAATTATTCGCGGAGGCATGGATCGATCGCCCATGTATACCGGTGTTATTGATGGTGTAGGTCCAAGATACTGCCCCTCAATTGAAGATAAAGTGGTTCGCTTTGCCGACAAAGATAAGCATCAAATATTTATTGAGCCGGAAGGGTTAACCACTCATGAGCTCTATCCTAATGGTATTTCAACCAGCCTGCCCTTTGATGTGCAGTTAAATCTGGTGCGGTCTATTAAGGGTTTTGAGAATGCCCATATCACTCGACCAGGCTATGCGATTGAATATGATTATTTTAATCCGCAAGATCTGAAATACACATTAGAGACTAAAACCGTTGATTCCCTATTCTTTGCTGGACAAATAAACGGTACCACAGGTTATGAGGAAGCTGCTGCACAGGGTTTGCTGGCTGGTGCGAATGCAGCGCTTAAAGCGCAGGGTAAAGAGGGTTGGTGCCCTGGAAGAGATGAGGCATATACTGGTGTACTCGTTGATGATCTAATTAGTATGGGAACGGCAGAACCTTACCGAATGTTTACTAGCCGTGCTGAATATCGGTTGCTTTTACGTGAGGATAATGCCGATCTTCGTCTGACTGAAAAGGGACGTGAAATTGGTCTGGTTACAGATAGCCATTGGCAGCAATTCTGTGAAAAACGCGAAGCTATAGAGCTTGAGCGGCAGCGAATAAAATCTACTTGGGTTCAGCCTCATTCAAAAGAGGCAAAGCAGATTCAACCCCTACTTGCCAATGAAATTAGTCGCGAGTACTCATTGTATGATTTGCTCAAACGACCCGAGGTAACACATCAAGATATATCAGCATTAACGCCCGAATTAGATATTGAGGCAAAGGTTTCAGAGCAGGTGGAAATTGATGCCAAATACGCCGGTTATATCAGTCGCCAACAGGAAGAAATTGATAGATTGCGACGCCATGAAAATACAGCAATACCCGAAACCTTTGACTACTCAAAAGTCAGTGGGCTTTCAAATGAGATTAAGCAAAAACTGGGTGAAGCAAAACCAGAAACATTGGCTCGAGCATCAAGGATACCTGGTGTTACTCCTGCGGCAATTTCTTTATTGTTGATCACGCTTAAGAAAACCGCGGCCTAGTTTCAGTGTTATCTCAACAACAGCAGGATTTACAAGCTGGCTTACAACAGCTTAAATTAGATTGCTCGTCGCAGCAGCTTGAAAAGTTACTGCAGTATCTAGAACTTCTGCAACGATGGAATAAGGCCTTTAACCTAACCGCAATTCGTGACCCATTACAGATGGTCAGGCTTCACCTGCTGGATAGTCTGGCAATTCATCCCTATATCCAAGGGGTTAAATCAATAATTGATGTGGGCACAGGTCCAGGGCTTCCGGGTATCCCATTGGCCATACTAAACCCCCAAGTTAATTTCACTCTACTTGATAGTAACGGAAAGAAAACACGTTTTTTATTTCAGGCAATTAATGAGTTAAAGTTGCCTAATGCCAGTGAAATAAACCATCGCGTTGAAGCCTATAAACCCAACCAGCTATTTGATGCTGTTATTAGCCGAGCTTTTAGTTCTATCTCTGATATGCTTAACCAATGCGATCATTTAATTTCCGATCAGGGTTGTTTTTTAGCCATGAAAGGAAAAAAACCCGATTCAGAGTTGAGCCAAATGACGAAAGCCTATAAGGTCGTCGAGGTAAACGAAGTAAATGTGCCTCTTATCGATAGTGAAAGACACCTTATAAAAATAATAAAAACAGGTGGCGCAGTTTAAAAATAGTTAAAGGGAAACAGTTAACCAGTGGTTCGGATATTATCAATTGCTAATCAAAAAGGCGGCGTCGGAAAGACCACCACAAGCATTAATCTAGCGGCATCGCTTGCAGCCTATAAAAAACGCGTATTGCTTGTGGATCTAGATCCGCAGGGTAATACCACCATGGGATCTGGAATTGATAAACAAACCTGTGAAAGCAGCGTTTATGATGTACTCACCGAAAAAAAATCTATTGAAGACTGTATTGTTCCCTCAGAGACGGGTAAATATCACTTATTAGCGGCTAATGCAGACTTAGTTGCAGCAGAGGTAGAGTTAATCCAAGAAATTGGTCGTGAAACCAGACTGCGTTATGCCTTGGAAAGAGTTGCCGATCGATATGACTATGTAATTATTGACTGCCCACCCTCTCTTAATATGCTAACTGTTAATGCATTGGTTGCCAGTGAGGGTGTTGTTATTCCCATGCAATGTGAATACTACGCACTTGAAGGGCTTTCAGCGCTCAATAATACTATTCGTCAGATAGCCAAACTCATTAACCCCAAGCTTAAAATTGAGGGTATTCTGAGAACCATGTACGATCCCAGAAGTGGATTAACCCAAGCGGTATCTGCACAATTAAGAAAGTACTTTGGTGATAAGGTATATCGTGTCAGTATTCCACGTAATGTAAGATTAGCTGAGGCGCCCAGTCATGGTAAGCCGGCTATAGCTTATGACAAAAATGCAAAGGGCTCACTGGCTTATCTAGCATTAGCGGGTGAAATACTTAGAAAACATCAAACCACAAAAGATAATAAAGGATAGTAATCCATGGCCACAAAAAGACAGAGCTTAGGTAAGGGGCTTGATGCACTGTTAGGAATTGCAGAGGATATCAGTACAGATCAAGGATTTGTGGCCAACGGTGTCAAATCAGAAGATGGCAAGTTACAACAGCTTCCGGTTGAGTTACTGCAAAGAGGGAAATACCAACCTCGAAGGGACTTCAACGCCGATAGTCTGCAAGAGTTAGCTGATTCCATTGCCAGTCAGGGTTTAATTCAACCCATAGTGGTTCGTGCCCTAGACCAGGGAAATTACGAAATTATTGCTGGTGAGCGTCGTTGGCGAGCCGCTCAGCTGGCTGGAATCGATGAGGTTCCAGCAATTGTTAGAGAGATTTCCGATCAGGCGACCATTGCAATGGCGCTAATTGAAAATATACAGCGTGAAGATCTAAACCCAGTGGAGGAAAGTCAGGCACTGATAAGACTTCAAGATGAGTTTAATCTTACCCAGCAACAGGTAGCTGATGCGGTAGGTAAATCAAGATCGGCAGTTACCAACCTTATGCGCCTAGCATCATTACAGCCATTAGTTCAGCAACAATTAGAGCGCGGGGATATTGAACTTGGCCATGCTAAGTGTTTGCTAGCCCTTGAAGGTGATATGCAAATTCAAGCAGCAAGAACGGTGGCAAGTGAGGGTCTTACTGTTCGTCAAACAGAAGTGTTGATTAAAAAATTACAGTCGCCAGCAGCTGAAAACAAAACTAAAACCTCAGCCAATCAGGATATTCTTAATTTACAGCAACAGCTTTCAGAAAAGCTCGGTGCTGTAGTTAAAATTCAACATGGCGCCAAAGGCTCGGGCAAATTAACCATAGGTTACAACAGTGTTGATGAGTTAGATGGAATACTCAATCATATAAAATAGTCGCCTTTAAGCATCAATCTGCAAAATACTTTTAAATTACTCGCTAAGTTGAGTTGAATCTCAGCGGCACTGAACTTATAATGCCGACCCGTGCCAATGTCGGTGATCCACCTTGATCCCCTTTCGGCTCGGAAAAGGTGGATTGAGAATACCGTGACAACCATTCCTAAGCCTGAAATACTGAAAGCAACTCTTACTCAATTAGCAGTGCTCCTGCTGATAGCGGTTGCCCTAGGTTTTGCCGATAGTCAATTGGCATTTTCAGCTTTAGCGGGCGGTCTGGTTCAAATTCTACCGCAGGCTTGGTTTTCACGGCAGGCCTTTAAATATGCCGGCGCGAGCAAAGCGGATTTGGTTGTTAAATCCATGTATCGCGGAGAGCTAGGAAAGGTGGTAATGACGGCTACGTTGTTTGCAATTTTGTTTACTCTTAGCAAGCAGTGGAACTATCTAATATTGTTTACTACCTTTCTTGTAATGATACCGTTGCAGTGGTTTCTGGCAAAAAAATCCCTGCAACAATAACCAGTTAATTTGTTGAGACACAAATCAGAGATCACTAAATGGCCGGCGAAAATCCTGCAAGTACTACTGAATATATTCAGCATCACCTTCAAAACCTAGTCTATGGCTATCATCCTGAACAGGGTTGGGGTTTTGCAAAGGGTGCAAATACTTCAGAAACTGCACAAATAGCCTCAGAAATGGGCTTTATGGCAATACATGTGGACTCATTGGCTTGGTCGATTGGTCTAGGATTAATCTTCTGCTGGTTATTCCGCGCCGCTGCAAAAAGAGCAACCACCGGCGTTCCCTCAGGCTTCCTGAATTTTGTTGAACTCATTCTAGAATTTATTGACGGCTCTGTGAAAGACAGCTTTCATGGCGTTAACAAAATGGTAGCGCCATTAGCTCTAACCATTTTTGTATGGGTCTTTTTGATGAATCTTATGGATCTAATACCTGTGGATCTTGTGCCATACCTATTGGCACAAGCCGGTGTTGGCTACCAAAAAATTGTACCCTCAACCGATCCCAATATTACCATGGGTATGGCATTAGGCGTGTTTATATTGATGTTGTATTACTCAATCAAGATCAAAGGCACGGGCTTTGTTAAAGAGCTAACCATGCACCCTTTCAATCACTGGGCATTTATTCCTGTGAACCTATTTATGGAAACGGTTGGCTTGTTGGCAAAACCTTTTTCTCTTGGTCTGCGACTGTTCGGTAACATGTACGCAGGTGAAATGATCTTTATTCTTATTGCAATGATGTTTGCGGCAGGTGCTGGTGGCGGAATCGCTGCTGGTGGTGTACATGCGCAAATATTTGGTGAGCATACTAGCTTCTTGTTTTGGCTAGCGGTGTTTGCTTTAGTCTGTGGGGTTTGTTGGTTAAACCTAAAGGGCAAACTATCTACTGGTAAAACAGTACTTATAGTAGCAATCATTATGACACTTAGCGGCGGTATTTTTGCTTTCGCTGGTGGCTTGATGCAATGGGGCTGGGCGGTATTCCATATTCTGGTTATTACCCTGCAAGCATTTATTTTTATGGTACTCACTATCGTCTACTTAAGTATGGCGCATGAAGACCACTAATTTTTTATTTTAAACCACTGAAATCGGGAGTCTACGATGGAACTTGTTATCATTGCTGCGGCAATTATGCTCGGATTGGGCGCTTTAGGAGCCGCTGTTGGTATGGGTCTTCTTGGCGGAAAATTAATTGAAGGAACAGCTCGTCAGCCAGAGCTTGGTCCTATGCTTCAGGGCAAGATGTTCCTGCTAGCAGGTCTTATTGATGCTGTGCCTATTATTGGTGTTGGTATCGCTATGTACCTTATCTTTGTTGTTGCTCCAGGCGTTGGCGCATAACAGCAATTTCTAAATTAGCCTTTATGAGGTGTTTGCGTGAATATTAACTTAACGCTTTTTGGCCAGATGGTGACCTTTGCATTCTTTGTGTGGTTCTGCATGAAGTTTGTTTGGCCAGTCATTCTGCAAGCCATGGAAGAGCGTCAGCAAAAAATTGCTGACGGTCTTGATGCCGCTGATCGCGCTGTGCGTGATCTTGATGCCGCACAGAGCAAGGTCTCAGATCAACTAAAAGAGGCCAAGCAAGAAGCTGCAGGCATTATCGATCAGGCAAATAAGCGCGCTAATCAAATTGTAGATGAAGCAAAGCAACAGGCTCAGGCTGAAGGCGAACGTCTTAAAGCTGCAGCCCAAGCTGAAATTGAACAGGAAGTGAACCGCGCTAAGGAAGAATTGCGCGCCACTGTTGCTGGACTGGCACTTGCTGGTGCAGAAAAAGTTCTCGAAGCTTCAATCGATGACAAAGCTAATAAAGCGATTGTCGACAAATTGGCAGCAGAGCTGTAATCGAGGTCTGATATGGCAGAATTAAGTACATTAGCTCGACCCTACGCTAAGGCAGCATTTGAATATGCTGTTGAGGCGAAAGATGTTCAGGGTTGGTCTGATAGTCTTTCTTTAGCTGCATCTGTAGCTCAGCAGTCAACGGTTGAAAAACTGTTGAGCTCGCCTAGTGCTACTGCGGCAAAGCAAGCAGAAGCTGTGAACGATATCTGTGGTGATGAGCTGGCAACAGCCTGTCAAAACTTTATCAGCATATTGTCGGAAAATCGTCGACTACAGCTTTTGCCACAAATTTCTCAACAGTTTGAAATCATGAAAGCAAACTTAGAGAAAGCTGTGGATGTCGATGTTGTCTCTGCAAGCAAGTTAAATGCAGCACAACAAAAAGCTCTTAGCGAAGCACTGAGTGCCAAGCTTGAAAGAAAAGTAAACCTTCAGGTTAGTTTGGATAAGAGCCTGCTAGGTGGCGCGGTAATTCGCGCCGGGGACACCGTTATTGACGGTTCCATTCGCGGTCGTTTGACCAAACTCGCCGAATCACTAAATTCCTAAGGATTGAGGTCCAAGCATGCAGCAACTGAATCCATCAGAAATCAGCGACATTATTAAAGGTCGTATTGATAACTTAAATGTAACATCCGAAGCCCAAAATGAGGGCACCATTGTATCCGTATCGGACGGTATCATTCGTATTCACGGTCTAGCTGACGTGATGTACGGTGAAATGATCGAATTCGATGGCGGTGTCTATGGTATGGCACTTAACCTAGAGAGAGACTCTGTAGGTGCCGTAGTTCTTGGTGATTATCAGTCACTAGCCGAAGGCCAAAAAGCCCGTTGTACAGGACGAGTACTTGAAGTACCAGTTGGTCCCGAGCTTGAAGGTCGAGTTGTCGACGCGCTAGGTAACCCTATCGACGGTAAAGGTCCAGTGAATGCTGCGGCCACAGATGCCATTGAAAAAGTTGCTCCTGGTGTAATTGCCCGTCAATCAGTTGATCAGCCAGTACAAATTGGTTTGAAAGCGGTTGATTCTATGGTGCCAATCGGTCGTGGTCAGCGTGAGTTGATTATTGGTGACCGCCAGATTGGTAAAACAGCCATTGCGGTTGATGCCATTATTAACCAGAAAGGTTCTGGCATTAAATGTATCTATGTAGCCGTTGGTCAAAAAGCCTCGTCGGTTGCTGCAGTTGTGCGCAAGCTGGAAGAGCACGGTGCAATGGAGCATACCATTGTCGTAGCTGCTACCGCTTCTGATCCTGCTGCAATGCAGTTCTTAGCGCCATTTGCTGGTTGTTCAATGGGTGAGTACTACCGTGATCGTGGTCAAGATGCCCTAATAATTTATGATGATTTGACTAAGCAGGCATGGGCTTACCGTCAAATTTCATTGCTACTTAAGCGCCCACCAGGCCGTGAAGCCTACCCAGGTGACGTATTCTATTTGCACTCACGTCTTCTAGAGCGCGCAGCAAGAGTTAACGCAGATTACGTTGAGAAATTCACCGATGGTAAGGTTAAGGGTCAAACAGGCTCACTAACAGCACTGCCGGTTATTGAAACTCAAGCGGGTGACGTATCTGCATTCGTACCAACCAACGTAATCTCGATTACTGATGGTCAGATCTTCTTGGAAGCTGACATGTTTAACGCCGGCGTACGTCCAGCGATGAACGCAGGTATCTCGGTATCTCGTGTGGGTGGTGCGGCACAGACAAAGATTATTAAGAAACTGTCAGGTGGTATTCGTAACGCCTTGGCACAGTATCGTGAGCTAGCAGCATTCTCGCAGTTTGCCTCTGACCTTGATGATGCAACTAAAGCACAGCTAGATCATGGTGAGCGCGTAACCGAGTTAATGAAGCAAAAGCAATATTCACCACTTAGTGTTGCTGAAATGGCAGTTGTTATTTTTGCTGCTGAAAAAGGTTACCTAAAAGAAGTTGAAGTCAGCAAAGTTGGAGACTTCGAAGGCGCCCTACTTTCATATATGAAAGCTGAGCATGGTGATTTAATTGACCAAATTAACGAGTCTGGTGATTACAACGATGATATTGCAGCAAGCTTTAAAGCTGCACTAGATAAGTTTGTATCAACTCAGACTTGGTAAGCACTGTCATTAAACAGGCATAAAACATGGCGATCGGAAAAGAAGTTAAAACTAAAATTGCTAGTATTAGTAGTACGCAAAAAATCACCAGTGCAATGGAGATGGTTGCGGCTAGTAAGATGCGTC
>JAYQEC010000003.1:0-69163 GCA_038138645.1 Porticoccaceae bacterium
TTGATTTTTTATATGCCTCAGAAATTCCTGTTATGGCAACCTCTCATATATACAGTGGCGTAGTCCAGACAGGCTTGGATCGAGATCTCAGTCGGGTTGAATTTACCTCTATGCCTTGGACTCTTAAAGGGCAGCTAGCCAAAGAACTTCAACCAGACAGACAGCTTCATACCGCCTATAGACAGCTCTATGCATTGGGGCATGATAGTTTTCTGATTGCAAGAAACCTAAGTAATCTTGAAAAAAGTGAACCTTTTCCTCTATTCGGCGCTACCGGCCTTTTATCATTACAGAATGGAACCATGGTGCGCCAACAAAAATGGGCTCAATTTAAACGCGGAACTGCTATAGAATCCTACTAATAAGAAGACTAAATACTTTATACCCAAGGAGGGGTGAGTGATGCCAAAATATCAGCATAAACAGCAGTCTGCGCTTTACAAAACCTCAAAACAAAAAGGTGCCTGGGCAGAGGATATTGCCTGTAAATGGTTAGTTAACCAAGGCCTAACCCTTAAACAGAGAAATTTTTATACGAGGTATGGCGAAATTGATCTTGTTATGAATGATTCGTCACAACTGATATTTGTTGAAGTTAAGTTTAGGAAAAATAATGATTTTGGCACCGCAGAAGCGGCAATTACTCCGCAGAAATGCCGACGACTAGCTGCAGCTGCTAAAACATACTTAATGACCAACAATTATGGCAATAATCAGCCCATGAGATTTGATGCTGTCACTGTGTCACCTCCAGTAGATAAGCATTTAGACTGTACTATCAACTGGATTAAGAATATCCTAAGCTAAATTTAAAAGTGGAATGAAATTTAATGGATCAAGTAGTATTCAGGCATCTTCAAAATCATATTGAAGCGACCATGGCAATGGGGGAAAATTGCGCGACTAAGATTGCCGATGCTGCAGAAAAAATTACTCAGGCTTTACTGGCAGGACATACAATTTATAGTTGTGGCATGGGTGAGAAAGCGCCTCTATCACAACTATTAGTTCAATACTTAACCAACGGCTTTGAAATCGAGCGGCCTGGATTTCCAGCAATTGATTTACACAGCCTAATTAGTGAAACTAACAATATTGATCGCATAGCTAATGCGTTACATATCCATGGTAAAAATTCGGATGTACTGGTTGTTTTTAGTTCACAAGATAATAATAATGCTCTGGTAAGAACCATTGATACAGCAGTAGAAAAAGGCATGATGGTGGTGCATATTTCAGGAACCAGTGAAAACTTGTTGGCCGCCTCGACAGGACCAAATAATATTGAAATAAGCTGTGGTGAATCTGAGCAAAAATCCTCTGCAGCTATAAACTTTTTAATTATTCAATGTCTTTGCACATTGATAGATAGCAAAATTTTTGGAGAAAATTAAATGCGAAATCATTTACTGTTGGTCACTTTTTTAGCCTTTCTGAGTGGATGCACAACGATAGTTGACTCAATGACCTCCAAGCCTTTTAACCCAGATCCCACAAAAACTGGCTTCTTAACCAATTTAAATGATGTGAAAATGAGCACATTTATTGGTGTTAATATTAAAAAGGCTGACGAAAGATTGAATGACTCACATATTAATGTCACCGCGGTTAATTCCGTGGTTCTTCTAGCCGGTGAAGTGCCAAGTAATGAACTTAAATTACTTGCGGGCAATGTTGCACGCGCCTATTCAGGTGTTCGAAAGGTACACAATGAACTGCAAGTTCGAGGGAATACCACCCTTGTATCTCGCACCAATGATTCTATTATCGCGGCACAAATTAAAACTAAATTAGTATTTGAGAAACAGGTAGATTCTTCGCAAATTAATGTTATCGCTGAAGATGGTATTGTTTTTCTTATGGGTCTTACTACAAAAGCTAATGGTAATTTAGCCGCTGATATCGCTAGCGGTAATAGTGGCGTTAGAAAAGTAGTAAAAGTATTTGAATACGTAGACTAGTCTATTTAATTTAATTCAAGGGCCACTGCAGTGGCCTCCCCGCCACCAATACACAGGCTTGCTACACCTTTCTTACCGCCAGTTTGTTGTAACGCATGTATTAATGAAACGATGATTCTAGCGCCACTTGCACCGATTGGGTGTCCCAGCGCACAGGCACCGCCATGGATATTAAGCTGCCTATGACTGATTCCCAAGTCCTGCATTGCCGCTAGCACAACAACAGCAAAAGCTTCGTTAATTTCCCATAGATCCACATCAGACTGAGTCCAACCAACTTGCTTTAGGGTTTTTTGAATCGCCGCCACAGGTGCAGTAGTAAACCACTCCGGCTCATGAGCCGCCTGCTGATAGCCATGAATAAACGCAATAGGCTTAATACCCTGCGCCTCTGCCTGACTGGACAGCATTAATGACAATGCTGCCGCTCCATCTGAAATTGAGCTAGCATTAGCCGCTGTTACCGTTCCATTATCTTTAAAAGCTGGACGCAGCTTGGGAATTTTCTCTGGTCTGGCATTAAAAGGTTGCTGGTCCTGATCTACAACCTGATTACCCTTAGAAGTTTCAATAATCACAGGCTCAATTTCAGAGTCAAATCTATGCTCTTTAATTGCCGACTGTGCGCGCTGTAATGAGACTAGTGCAAATGCATCCTGAGCTTCTCGAGTAAACCCATATTTATCTGCACATTGCTCTGCATATTGGCCCATAGCAACCCCCTGAAAAGCATCCTGCAAACCATCTACCTGCATATGGTCAAGCAGCTGTTGATCGCCATAACGATAACCCTGACGAGCTAAGGGAAGCAGATGGGGGGCTCGGCTCATATTTTCCATGCCGCCAGCAATAATGGCCCTAGACTGCCCTGAATAAAGGGCATTACAAGCCAGCATCACCGAACTCATTCCTGAACCACAGACCTTATTTACTGTAGTACAGGAGGTTGTGTTATCAAGACCTGCGTAAAGGGCTGCCTGACGTGCCGGCGCCTGACCTACTCCTGCACTTAGTACACAGCCCATAATAATTTCATCAATTTGACTGATTGTAAGCCCGGCTGATTCTCGAGCAGCATTGATGGCTATTGCGCCAAGTTTAGGTGCGGAAACGGAGGAAAGGCTTCCCATTAAGCCACCAATAGGCGTGCGCTTTGCAGAAATAATGGCAATAGGCTCTGGCATAGGTATCCCCTATAACCTTCGCTTTAGATTACTTAACCACTCGTAACGAAGGCTTAGCTTTTGATTTTGTTTTGGACGACTGACTCGTCTTCTTAGTTGATGGTACCACAGTTGGTCCCTTTGGCGTTGGAGGATCATTTTCAGGATCTTCCTCGGGATCAAACATCATCCCCTGACCATTTTCATGAGCATAGATACCCATCACTGAACCTACAGGCACAATAATATCAATTGGAATCCCACCAAATCGGGTTGTAAAGGTAACGGATTGCTCATTCAAAAAGAAATCACTGACTGCTCGAGGTGCAATATTGAGAACAATTTGCCCATCATTAACAAAATCCTGTGGGACTTCAACCCCAGGGAAATGAGCATCAACTGCAATATAGGGCGTGCAATCAGAGTCTACAATCCACTCATAAAAAGCTTTGAGTAGATAGTATCGATTCGACTTCATTGTCATAGCAATATATTAAGCGCGAATCTCACGCTCAAGATCTGTCAAACTTTCTTGAAATGCTGGGCGCTCAAATAATCGATCAATATAATCCAATAAGGGCTTAGTTTGACGCGTATTGGGAAGCTCGATGCCTAGTTGAGGCAAACGCCAAAGCATGGGTGCTAAACAGCAATCAACCAGAGTGAACTCTTCACTCATAAAATAAGGCATCTCAACAAAAATATCAGAAACTGCGATTAATGATTCTTTGAATTCTTTTCTCTTAGCTTCAGACTTTTTGGATTCTGGATCAGCTAAAATAGCATTAACCAATGTACACCAATCATTTTCAATACGATGAATCCAAAGACGACTCTGTGCTCTTGCAACGGGATAAACCGGCAATAACGGGGGATGAGGAAATCTCTCATCCAAATATTCCATAACAACCTTTGACTCATAGAGAGCCAAGTCACGGTCCACTAACGTGGGCAGGGTACCATAGGGGTTTGCTTCAAGAATTTCTTGAGTTACGTTGTTGGCATCAATATCTTCGATCTCAACTGTTACGCCTTTTTCAGCAAGTACAATACGTACTCTATGGCTGTATTGAGAACAGGGATCTGAAAATAATGTCATGGATGATCGTCGCAAAATTGCCTCTCATTTATTGTATTGACGTTAAACGTCTATTTATATTAAGTGATTTCCACCTACAACGGGGAAATTTTCTACCCATTAATGTATGGACTTAGAATATTCTCTAGCCAACAATGAAGCTGGAACCAATAATAATAATAAGAATAAAAGTACCCATCGTCCAATATGCTTACGTTGCTCAGCCATTGGCTCGGCGATATAAGCTAGGAAATTGGCTATATCATAGGCAGCTTGATCATATTCCGCTTCGGTCATAGACCCAGTTTCAATTAATGTAAATTGACCACAGGGATCATCAAGTAGATCTTCACCGGTTAGTAAGTCACGCTTAATACCACCGTTAGAAGCAACTACTGGACCTGGAGCACATTCTTGCAGACCTTGTAAATCAAGTAATGCATGGGGCATACCTACATCTTTAAAAACCTTGTTGTTAACGCCTAAGGGTCTTGTTGGGTCAACGTAGAAGTTTTTAAGGTAGGTGTAAATCCACTCAGGTGAACGCGAGCGTGCCACCAAAGTTAGATCGGGAGGAACTGCACCAAACCATTCTTTAGCATCATCAGCAGGCATTGAAATTGACATTAGGTCACCAATTTTTTGACCACTAAATACCAGATTATCCATCATTAAATCATGTGGAATTCTAAGGTCATCAGCAACGCGCTCCCATCTGGAGTACTTAAAAGAGTGACAGCCCATGCAGTAGTTCACAGCGAGATTAGCCCCTCGCTGTAAGGATGGGTAATCAGTCAGCTCTGCTGTAAAAGGGTCGCAATCAATAGTACCGCATGATTTACCGCTTTCTGCACCAACAGCTTTAATTGGAATAACGACCATTAGAATCACTATAAACAGTGCGCCCATAGATTTCCAAAAGCCCATGCCGCCATTCATAGTAATACGATCTGGCTCTGGCTTGGTAGCCTCGTAACGCGTCCAGAAATAAATACCAATAAAGTAACCAAAGTACAAAACAGTACAAATCTGAGCCAATAATGTACGGCCTGGTGTTGGCGCCTTAACACCCAGGTAACCCAAGATAATAAAGCAAGCTGCGAATACCAATATAGCGATACGGCTGATAATGCCTTTATAGCGAATTGATCTTACAGGGCTTCTATCCAACCATGGCAATACGAACAGAATTGCAATTGCCGCAGCCATAATAATAAAGCCACCTAATTTATCGGGAACCGCACGCAACATTGAGTAGTAAGGCGTGAAATACCATACTGGCGCAATATGCTCAGGTGTTTTAAGCGAGTTAGCAATTTCAAAATTTGCATGCTCTAAGAAGTAACCACCCATTTCTGGCATAAAGAACAAAATCGCACAGAACACAAAGAAAAAGACTACTAATGGCGCAATTTTGGTCACTACAAAGTAAGGATAGAATGGAACACCATCAATTGGGTTACCATTTTTATCTTTATATTTTTTGATGCTCACGCCATCTGGGTTGTTAGAACCTACATCGTGAAGAGCGATAATATGCATAACTACCAGCGCCAACAGAATGATTGGCATTGCAACAACATGAAGCGACATAAAGCGATTTAGGGTAATACCAGAAATGAGGTAATCACCACGAATCCACTGAACAATATCTTCACCGACTACTGGAATAGCACCAAATAGAGAAATAATTACCTGCGCACCCCAATAGGACATTTGACCCCATGGCAATACGTAACCTAAGAAGGCTTCAGCCATTAGTACCACGTAGATGGTCATACCAAAGATCCACACCAGTTCTCGTGGTGCTTTATAGGACCCATAAATCAATCCACGGAACATATGCAGATAGACCACTATAAAGAAGGCTGAGGCCCCGGTGGAGTGGGCATAGCGAATGATCCAGCCAAGCTCGACATCTCGCATAATATATTCAACTGATGCAAAGGCCTGCTCAGCAGAACCCTGATAGCTCATTAGCAACCAGATACCCGTTACTAGCTGAATCACTAGAACGACTAAAGAGAAAATTCCGAATAGATACCAAAAATTAAAGTTTTTTGGCGCATAATATTCCGCCATATGACGATTCCACTCACGCTTAAGCGTGGGCATACGCGAATCAAGCCATGCTGCAAATCCAGTTTCTTTACTCATTACGCCACCTCCGAGTCTATACCAATTACTAATACATCATCCGACTCGTACGAATGCGGCGGAATCTCTAAATTTGTCGGCGCAGGAACACCAGCAAAAACGCGACCAGACATATCAAAGGTAGAGCCATGACAGGGGCAGAAGAAACCACCCAACCAAGCATCACCACCTAAGTCCGCTGCACCCACATCAGGTCTGTACATTGGCGCACAACCTAGATGAGTACATAGACCAACTAATACTAAGATATCTTCTTTGCCCTGTAGAGAGCGAGCATTACCACTGACATAAGCCGGCTGAGTAGCGCTGGCTGAATCTGCATCTTTCAATGAGGCAGCGTCAATACCTTCAATAGCCTCAAGTGACTCTTGAGTTCGACGCACGATATAAACGGGCTTACCTCGCCATTCGACAACCAGTCTTCCGCCAGCTTCTAATTGTGCAATATTGACTTTAACGGGCGCACCAGCTGCTTTAGCTTTTGCGCTTGGCTGCCATGAGGCAACAAAGGGTACCGCTGCACCCACAATACCGGCTCCACCGACAACACCTGTGGCTCCCAATAAAAATTTACGACGACTTTGGTTGACACCGTCATTGCTCATGACGCTCTCCCTTACTAAATTTGGAATGTAGATCGCAGCGGAATGCGCGACGTTTTTGGTGGCGGAATTATAGATTAAAAGGTTTTTTTTGGCAATACTGCTATTCACCACAAAATAGCTAAGTGATTGTTTTTTATGCGAAAAAAAACCCGACAAATTTGCCGGGTTTCTTGTAAAACGTAAAATTTAACGCTTGGAGAACTGTGGACGTTTTCTCGCCTTGTGCAAACCAACTTTTTTACGCTCAACTTGACGTGCATCTCGAGTCAAGAATCCAGCTTTTCGTAGAGGAGAACGAAGCTCTTCGTCATATTCTACCAATGCTCTAGCGATACCGTGACGAATGGCACCTGCTTGACCAAAGTTACCACCACCAGTAACGGTGATTTTAACGTCGAATTTATCAGTTAGATCAACTACTTCGAATGGTTGACGTACAATCATTCTTGCAACTTCGCGACCAAAGTATTTATCCAAGGAAAGATCGTTAACTTGAATCTCACCCTTGCCGCTTTTCAAAAAAACACGTGCCGCTGATGTCTTGCGTCGGCCAGTGCCGTAATATTGAGTGTCTGCCATGATTTTTTATCCGTTACAGTTCTAATGTCTTTGGTTGTTGTGCCGTATGAGGATGCTCCGAGCCAACATAAATTTTTAGCTTTCTGAACATCTCACGTCCTAATGGACCCTTAGGCAACATACCTTTGACAGCTGATTGAAGAACACGCTCTGGCGCTTTCTCAATCAATTTTTCAAAACTGATATCCTTAATTCCACCGGGATATTCAGTGTGAGAGTAATAAATTTTCTTGCTGGCTTTGTTACCAGTAACCGCCACTTTTTCTGCGTTGATAACAACGATGTAATCACCGGTATCAACGTGCGGGGTGTATTCTGGCTTGTGTTTGCCACGCAACCTAGACGCAACTTCCGTTGCTAATCGACCCAATGTTTTATCGGCCGCATCAACAATGTACCAATCGCGTTCTACTGATTCTGCTTTTGCACTATACGTTTTCATTAGTTCCTGCCTGAGCTTGGGCTATCCCAAAAAAGGGTGCGAATTGTAAAGAGCATGGTGCTCTATTACAAGTACTGATTGACGTAAAAATCAATTTTTTTACATATGTATCGAAAGAATCTTTTAATTCCTGCCCTCAGAGCCGATTTCAACAGCAAAAAAAATTGCGCAAACTACTCAGAACGGTGGGCTCGAGAGAGAAATTCTTTAGTTTGCATCTCAATGAGTCGACTTTTCGTGCGCTCAAACTCAAAAACTAATTTAGATCCCTGATAAAGTGATTCTAAAGGTTGTTCTGCCGAAATAACTAAATCAACGTTGCGATCGTAAAATTCATCAACCAAATTAATAAATCGACGGGTCGCATCATCCTTTTCCTTATCCAAGGTGGGGATATTTGAAATAACTACAGCATGATATTCACAGGAAAGATCAATATAGTCATGCTGACTGCGAGGACCCTCACAGATAGCTTTAAAATCAAACCAAATAACATCTGAGCTTTTTGCAACCACTGGGATATCTCTGCCCGCAATGGTCACCTCTGAATCCAGAATTAATGCGCCTTTATCCGCTACCAGAGAATAGAAAATACCCTCAATTGCATGATGACTCGCATCGGTTAATGGCTGGTGATATAGCTGAGTACTAGTAAGGGTGCGCAAGCGGTAATCAGTACCGCCATCGACATTAATAACCTGACAGCGCGTTTTAATCAATTCGATAGCTGGCAAGAAGCGTTGCCGCTGCAAGCCATTTTTATACAGTAAACTCGGCTCTACATTGGAGGTTGCGACAAGGCATACTCCTCTTGCAAACAGAGCCTCAAACAGTTTCCCCAAAATCATTGCGTCAGTAATATCACTCACAAAAAATTCATCAAAACAGATAACCATGGTTTCACTGGCAATTTTATCGGCTACTTTGTCCAATGGGTTGGCATGCCCCTTAAATTCATCAAGCTCGGTATGAACTCTACGCATAAAACGGTGAAAATGAATGCGTAACTTTGACTCAAAGGGGAGACTTTCAAAAAAACTATCCATTAGGTAAGTTTTGCCACGACCCACACCGCCCCATAAATAGAGCCCTAGCTCGGGATTACTTTTCTTGCGCCTTATTATGCGCTTCATTTTGCTGGCGAAACTTGTGTCTCGCTTGTGGTTATAGGCAGCCACTAAGCGAAAATACAATGCATCTAGATGATCCACGGCCTGCTTTTGAGCTTTGTCTGCAACAAAGCCCTCGCGTTTTAGATCTGAACAGTAGCGCTGTTTTGGAGTCGTCATTTAATTAGAAAAAAATTAGGCAAACTGAACTCTACCTATGCATGATCTGCAAAACAAGCCACAAAAGGATTAATTTACGCTTTAAAATGCGATATAGAATACTCTTTGCACTGGCAAATTAGCCTATAAGTCTCTATATTGGTTACAATATTGAGCAGTCAAATGTTCAGCGATAAGTATTTTGTAGAGGGCGGCATGAGCACGATAACAATTATTATTACAGCAGCGACATTCTTTCTTATTGGAGCAGGCATAGGTCATCTGTTTGCAAGGAAGAATCAAACCGGCGACCATTCAGTTGAAGAATTAGAAAAAAAACTGGCTCAGTCCGAACGTCAGCTAAAAAGATACCAACAAGAAGTGACCGAGCATTTTTTAAAAGTTTCTCACCTCACCACAAGTATGTCGCAAAGTTATCGCCAAATTCATGAACACCTTGCTACCAGCGCTATCCGATTGGCCAGCCCAGAAATTGGTCGTCAGCTATTGAAGTCCGGCGGTTCTGATCTAAACTTAACTGATGAAGACGGTAAGCCTTTAATTAATCCTGAAGATGTTCAACCTCCAAGGGATTATGCGCCTAAGGTGCCGGGTGGTATTTTGAGTGAAGACTATGGTCTCAGTGAAAATAATGAAGCCAAGAAAGCAACGCCTGATCGTCCAGAGGTGAATCCTGAGGCAATCGATGAAGACGACGAGGATCCAACCAGTAAGGTCATTTAAAATCTTACTGCAAAGGGGAGATGATAAGACAGGATGTCAGATTCATTTAACCGCAAAGTCTTTCTGCGCTTTGCCCTAGAAAGGTTAAAAAATAACCTTTTCCCTAGCCGCTGTTATACCTGTCTTGAACCTCTATTATTTTCTCAGCATCTGTTGTGTGCCGACTGCGTAAAAAGTTTGCCCTATACAGACAACGCTTGTATTCGCTGTTCCGAATCACTCTCCCATTCAGGCATCTGCCCTAACTGTCAAAAAAATCCACCCTACTTTAATCGCTGCATTGCGCTTTGCAACTATCAATACCCAGTATCCACAGCACTGAAAAATATTAAAAAAAATGCTTATGCCCCTGAAACAAAAAAATTCAGTATGTTGTTATTGCAACGTCTCAAGCGAATCTATAGAGCACAATCCATTCCGAAAATTATTATTCCAATACCCGCTCACCCCATCAAAACCTTTATGCGCGGCTTTAACCAAAGTGAATTAATTGCTAATTTTATTTGCACAGGCCTTGAGAACACTCAATTACATCAGACAATTTGTTACCGGGAACAACTGGGTAAGCCGCAAAAATCTCAAACCAGAGCTCAGCGCCTAAGGCTGTTATCGAATGCCTTTAAAATAAAAAATTCAGAAATTATTGAAGGAAAATCACTCGCTATTGTTGATGATATTGTTACTACTGGCGCTACAGCTAATGCGGTATCGCAGAGTCTTATCAGTGCAGGCGCGAAATCAGTTGATTTATGGTGTATTGCAAAAACAAGCTGGCATAATCACTCAAGCTCGATCAAAATATAACCCATCAGATAAACTAACTACTGAGAATACAGTGAATAAACAGGAATCGATTGCCTTTGTATGGCAAAACATTGTTAATGAAGTCAGCCTTGTCCTAAAAGATGAGCCTATGTTGGCGAATTTTTTACAGACAACCGTGCTTGATCATAACAATATGGGTGAATCATTAAGTTTCCATCTAGCATCAAAGCTATCGAATCAGGCTATACCCTTTGCAACCCTACGGCCATTGTTCAATGAAATATTTGCCAATGAGCAGATTCTATATGCTGCATCTCGTGATATTCAGGCTACTGTAGATAGAGATTCAGCATGTTCTGTTTACAGTACTCCCTTTCTCTACTTTAAGGGTTTTCTAGCATTACAGGCCTACAGAGTAACTCACCAACTTTGGCAGAGAGGGAATCAATCCTTAGCCCTAATGTTGCAACATAGTATCTCTACCCATTTTGCGGTGGATATTCATCCTGCTGCCAAAATTGGTTCTGGGATTTTAATTGATCATGCTACCGGACTGGTTATAGGCGAAACCGCAGTGGTGGAAGATTCAGTTTCAATTATGCAATCAGTAACACTTGGCGGTACCGGTAAAGAAAGTGGCGATCGTCATCCCAAAATCAGAAAGAATGTTTTATTGGGACCCGGAGCAAAAGTCTTAGGTAATATTGAAGTCGCTGAGGGCTCAATGGTCGCCGCATCAAGTGTGGTCTTAAAGTCGGTGCCTGCGCATTCTGTTATCGCTGGTGTTCCTGCCGAGGTGGTGGGCAAAGCCGATGTTGATAAACCATCAAAGGTTATGAATCACTATTTTAAACCTTGCTAGCAATGGTCCCATGGAAATGCCATTACCTCACTAATAGACTGGGCATTTGATAACTGCATTAAAAGTCTGTCTACCCCCAGAGCAACACCACTGCAACTTGGCAGTCCCTGTTGCATTGCCTTATCTAGCTTAGGGTCAATTTCCATAGTCGGTTTATTGGCCTTTTGTCTTTGCTCATTATCCTGCTGAAAACGCTGCAATTGCTCCTTAGCATCTCTAAGCTCAAAATAACCATTGGCAAGTTCAGTAGCATCAAGAAAAACTTCAAACCGACGACTAACTAAACGATCCTCGGCATCCTTATGTGTTTGTGCAAGGGCAGACTGACAGGCTGGATAGTTATAAATAGAAACCAACCCCTTAGGCAAATTAGGCTCAACAAACTCAGAAAATAATAAATCTAAACAATTGGCGCGGGTTTCATTAGCCCATTGAGGGTAACCCTTATTTTTTGCTAGTCGCTGTAAATCATTCAAGCTTGCTCTGTGAGGGTCAATTCCCAGGGCCTGCTCAAAACAGTCCGCATAACTAATTCGACTGGTTGATATCTTGGTATTTTGAATCGATTGATAGGCGCCGATAATAAGATTTTCCACCTCAGTCATTAGCTGAAATTCATCCCAATTAACGCGGTACCACTCTAAAAGAGTAAATTCCGGATTGTGACGAGAACCTTGCTCAGCCTCTCTGAATACCTTACCTAGGCAGTAAATATCACCGGCACCTGAAGCCAACATACGCTTCATAAAAAATTCAGGAGAGGTCTGAAGAAAGCAGGGTTGCCCCATTGCCTGAGCACTAACACTTTCAATATTGATATCAGTCACCGAGGTTGTTGCCAATATTGGCATTTCAACTTCCATTACTGACTGCTCGGTAAAGTAGGTGCGAAGGTATGCGAGCAAATCTGCTCGCATTTTCAACATATAAGGTTTTGCGCTGGGTTGCCAGTTATCTATGGGAATTCCTCAGTCTAACCGCTTGAGCGATCAATCCTTGGCACGGCCTTGATATTCACCCGTGCGCGTATCAACCTTGATCACATCACCCTGATCTAAGAATAAGGGTACTTTAACTGTTGCCCCTGTGATTAATCTTGCCGGCTTACTACCGCCCTGTGCAGTATCTCCGCGAAGACCTGGGTCTGTTTCAACAATTTCTAACTCAACATGAGTAGGCGGCGTCACCGATAACGGAGAACCGTTATACAGGGTGATCATACAGGTATCCTGTTCTTTCAGCCAAAGCTTAGCATCACCAACCGCTGTCTCAGTAGCCTGATGCTGCTCAAAGGTATTAGGCTCCATAAAGTACCAGAAATCACCGTCCTCATAGAGATACTGCATATCCATTTCTAGAACATCTGCACCTTCAATAGACTCACCTGATTTAAAGGTTTTCTCTAAAACTCTACCCGTTTTTAAATTGCGCAGCTTTACTCGATTAAATGCCTGACCTTTGCCTGGCTTTACAAATTCATTATCTAAAATTGAACAGGGGTCCCCATCTAACATAACCTTTAGACCGGACCGAAATTCGTTGGTAGAGTAATTTCCCATAGTTACTTGCTCTCAATTAATGCTAAAAAAGGCAATGATACCTGATGTATCAAAACTTTTAACCAATTAAAGTCATATCCCCTGCAACCTATGGGCAGGAAGCCATAAATAATTAACCCAAAATACCGGTATCTTTATCTGAATACCCCAAAAGATAAAGAATTCCGTCCAAACCAAGACTGGATATGGCCTGCTTAGCTGACGCCTCCACTAGAGGTTTAGCTCTAAAAGCAATGCCTAGTCCTGCAATATCCAGCATAGGCAAATCATTAGCACCATCACCCACAGCAATAACCTGCTCTAGCATTAGACCATCCCGTTCCGCTAGCTCTCGCAATAAATCAGCCTTGCGTTGACCATCAATAATATCGCCCTTTACATGGCCTGTTACCTTTCCGTTTTCGATATCTAATTGATTGGCATAGACATAGTCCACGCCCAAAATTTCTTGGAGATACTCACCAAAAAAACTAAACCCACCAGAAACAATGGCTGTTTTATAGCCCAGTTTTTTTAATGTTGAGATTAAATGTTCGGCACCTTCATTAAGCTGTAATCGTTTTGCTATTTTAGGTAAAACCGATGCATCTAAGCCTTTTAAAAGTGCTAGGCGTTGCTCAAAGCTTTGTTTGAAATCAAGCTTACCCTGCATTGCCGCCTCGGTAATCTCAGCCACCTGCTGCCCCACGCCCGCCTCTAACGCTAATTCATCAATAACTTCAGCGTCAATTAGGGTTGAATCCATATCAAATACAACCAAGCGACGGTTGCGTCTAAAAATATTGTCCTCCTGAAAGGCAATATCAATATCGTACTGATGCGCTAACTCTAGCAATGACTTTTTAAATGCCTGCGGGTCTGAGGCCTCACCCCGAACTGAAAATTCAACACAGGCTGTTCCTAACTTTTCAGTTGCATGTAAATCTATTCGACCTGAAAGTCTCACCATCTTATCTATATTGAGCTGATAACTAGAGACTACGGCAGTAAGTGCCGCCAGATGCTGTGCTTCTATCTTTCTCGCCAATAAAGTCACAATATGTCGAGGTTTACCCTGCTGCTCAACCCACTGTTGGTAATGTTGCTCTGAGATGGGCAAAAACTTTACTCGCATACTCAAATCAGAAGTACAGAGTTCTACTTGAGAGATTAAATCGTCTGAATTTGCTCCACTTGGAACAGCAGCGAGAAGACCCAGATTTAATTGGTTATGAATCACTGCTTGACCTATATCTAAAACAGTGACATCAAAGTTAGATAAAATACTGGTCACAGCACTTGTGACACCGGGTTTATCTTCTCCAAAAACATTTATTAGCAAAATATCTTTCAAAACTGATTCCAATTAGTAATTCTTAAACAGACATTATATAAAAGCTGTGAGAATAGGATAGAATATGTTCAAAAATAACTGCAAAAAAAAGGCAATCCATGCGTCGACAATTTACGATGCCAAAGAAAATATCCGCTACTGTTCTTTTTACATGCCTTCTTTTTGGTCTTGTAAGCTGGTTACTGCTGTTTGCTCAAACTGATCAATTGGCCAAACAGGCAATTGATGACAAAGGTATTTCGACCCTTTCACAGCTACACGAGTCAATCCTAACACCCCTTCTGAGCAATGACACTATTAGTCAGCAAGTGTCCCTGCAAAGAGCAACGGATGATGAACGAATTGTCAGTGCTAGTCTAATGGATATTGAAGGTGAATTAATTGCCCAAAGTACAAATCAACTAAGTAATATCACTGAAACCAAAATCTTTAATCAGGTTATTGAATTTCAGAACACTCAGGCTGGAATTATCTCAGTTGAGGTTAATAGTGCGCCTATTGCTGCTCAATATCATCGAGTATTTATTAATTGGTTATTTCTCTGGCTTGCCTTTACTGTCCTTTGTACCTATGGCTGCTATCGATTTGTCGATCAAGTTACTGCCAGAATTGAGCGTTTAAGTGATCGGCTACCAGGAAAAACCGAACCCCTTGCTGACGAGATATCTGCTCTAGAAACCAAAATACAACCCTTACTTTCTACCGCAGGGGATTCATCACTTGCGGCCAACAATCGGTACTTCTATTCTCTGGTGAGTGCCAATATAAAAAATCACCAAAGACTTTTAGCACAGCTAAATAGAGACAACTTGGATCAGCTCTTAGAAAAATTGGACTACTGCATACTACGTACACTTCAGCTTTATGGTGGCGAACGAATTGAGGGTACTGAAGATAGCTTCTGTTTTGCTATCCGCTCAACTCACTGTTCCAAACAACACTTATTAGTAGTTTTGATGGCGGTATACAGCCTTCAACAACTTATTGAGCAGCTCTCCAAAAAATCAGGTATTGATTTAGAAATTAACTGGATTATCAGTAATGATGATATTGGTACAACACCACAATTTTGGTATGAGCAATCAATGATTTCTCTAAAAAAACAAAATACTGCTGTTGCCGCTAATATCCAAGAAGGACTTATTGTTTTAAATTGCTCTCAATATAGTATTGATGAACTATCCTCTATCGCTCGCTTTCAGAGCTATGATAAGAATCAGTTTATTTTAGAGGGCTTTTCAGAAAGTAGACTTCAGGTGTTGCGCCAGCAACTTGGTTATTTGATAGGCATTTGTTTAGATTAATAATTTAAAACACCTAAATTTTTTGTAATCACTGTTATCCAGACCAGAAAAAATAACAGCATAGAAAGACAGACCGCTGCTGATCCAATATCTTTGGCACGCCCAGAAAGCTTATTAAACTCAGTACCAATTCTATCTACAACAATCTCAATACTGGTATTTAGGAGCTCTACAATTAACACCAAAAAAAGTGAGCATAAAAGCAGTAATAACTGTAAATAATTTTCGGCAATCATCAGTGCCAAAGGAATTAAGATCAAACACAAAAGAGATTGGACTTTAAATGCCTCTTCATTAATAAAGGCATCTTTCAGGCCCTGCCAAGAGTTTTTGCCCGCAACAAAAGTTCGTCGATTTAATACCGCAACAACCTTTCGTAACATAATGCTAACGCCTCTACTCTATATATTGATCCATTTCTAATGCTGGATTTTCTTCAGTTGGTGCACCGACAATTTTGGCTGGCACTCCCGCAACGGTTACATGATCAGGCACAGATTCAAGAACTAGGCTTCCTGCACCGACCTTAACACCATCACCCACGGTGATATTGCCAAGAACTTTGGCTCCAGCAGCAAGCAATACGCCATTACCAATTTTCGGATGACGATCGCCCTGCTGACAACCACTACCACCTAAGGTCACTGAGTGTAGAATAGAGACATCATCACCCACAACCGCAGTTTCGCCAATCACCAATCCAGTAGCATGGTCAATCATAATGCCACTACCCAGCGTGGCCGCTGGATGAATATCCACAGTAAAACGCTCGGAAATACTATTTTGAAAAAATAAAGCCAAAGCAAATCTTTTGTTTTGCCACAGCCAATGGGCAACTCTGTACAACTGCAATGCCTGAAATCCTTTGAAGTACACTAGCGGCATTAAATAGTGCTGACAGGCAGCATCGCGCTCATAGGCAGCTTCAATATCACGTCTAATTGACCGCCCAATAGTTAAATCAGTATTCAAGGCTTCGGTAATTACTGACTGTGCCTCATGGGTACTCAAAGCTGAATCAACAAAACTTTGCGCAAGAATTTGACTGACCGCAGACTCTAGATTTTTGTGCTGCAATATTGCAGTATCAAAATAATCCGCCAGTAATGGCTCATTTGAAGCTAGCTGTTTTGCTTCAGCGATCATATGATCCCAAATTGGGTCATTAGATTTCATAACAGTATATTTTCCATAATCAGGCGTCTATTCCACAAGGATATAACGATTATAAATTTCATCCAAATGTTCCATCACCGTATCCATCAAAATTAGTTCAGACTGTTGCAACTTGTCGGCAACCACATCGGTCGTCAGTATGTCTAAATATTGATCGGCCAAAGGCCTATAACTTAAATGCCAACGCTCCGGAGCAATACCACCTGTATCAAATTCGTAAGGACGATAAAATCCTGTACTCCCCGACTGTATATACTGGTCAAGCCAATTATGCATTGGAGCAAAAAGACCATCACCCTGAACCTCCTCAGGAATTAATTTTATTTGATAGCCCTCCGGCATTGCACTTGCATCATAAATATCAAAGTCTGTACCCCAATGGTGTCTGGATGCACCTGGCAGGGCCGACCATCGCAAAATTGCCTGAGTTTTTTGCCAAGAATCTAACGATGCCATATCTAATGGCTGCCCCGAATTATCCATAACCGCTCTGGCACCCGAGGCCTTAGCATTCCATATAGAAAGTTGGCGCTCGAAAGATCTAAAGGCACTGCAAACTCTTAAATCAAAGCCCGCTTCACTCGCGGCCTGCTGTAAATCAGACAGCGGCTTCACTACCTGTCTGTGAATATACTGTTCAACATCGTGACCAGCGGCCTGCTCAAGGGCCACCAGATGATTGCTGGTTGAACCAGTCACAATATCAACAGTCATAAATAATTAATCTCGTTATGATCGAAAAACTTCAACTTACCTTATATCTTTATAAGGGGCAATAAATGAACACTTTGGCTTTTGAAAATGGCGACCATACATTGACTTTTATATGTTTAACTTCAATATGGAGACCATTAGAGTAATACTTTATGGGAAAACCTAACTATGGCAGCTAGCACATGCCTTGAAAATGAAATACCACTCTGCTCTCTGAATGATATTGAAGAGGGTCACTCCATTGAAATGGTTATTCAAGAGAGGCCACTTTTCGCTGTAAGAAAGGCCAACGCTATTTATGCTTATTGGAATATATGTCCACATAGGGGTAGCCCTCTTAATTGGTCTCCCAATCAATTTTTAACCTTTGATCATCAGGCCATACAATGTGCTTTCCACGGTGCATTATTTGAAATTGATTCAGGGCTTTGCATTTTGGGACCTTGCAGTGGCGACCATTTACAACCTGTAGACCTACAACAGAACGGACAAGATTATGTTATCAGCGCGGGTCAGGAACTTCCGCCTGCCCCAGTCAATCTGCGCGCACAGGCACTGGCAGATCTTGAAGACAAGGAATAGCTTGATTTAATACGATTTCTTGCGGACTTAATTTAGCGCCCCATGCCATAACTTCAACACCCGCACTAATTGCCTCTGTTAAAGTTTTTGCATAGGCCGAATCAATATCACTGGCCACTTCCATTTTGATGGCATTATTGACCTGAACGCAGAAAAAAAGAACTGCTCTATGACCTTGGTCTACCACATCAATTAGCTCTCGAAGATGCTTTGCTCCTCGACTGGTGATCGCATCAGGAAACAACACCAACCCATCAGGACCCTCGAGGGTGACATTTTTCACCTCGATATAACAATGACCTTTATTAGGATCCTCTAGAAGGATATCAATACGACTATTTTCATTGCCGTATTTCACCTCACTGCGAAGGTCTTTGTATCCAGCCAAGCTTGGAATCTTGTTATCCAAAATTGCCTCTTTAACCAAATGATTAGCTCTATGTGTATTTATACCGGCCAAACTACCATATTCAGTGGTCACTAGTTCTAGTGTTCCCGATAACTTTCTTTTTGGGTTGGTTGATAGCGAATAAAAACAGGGGGACTCTGCCACTAAACAATTTTTCATGGAACCTGTATTGGGACAGTGGACCGTTAACGCTTGTCCTTGATCGGTAAGTACATCACTAAAAAAGCGTTTATATCTTTTAATAAAACGCGCCGAGTATAAATTGGGATCAAGCTTCATGAATTTTCACCTGTAGACCATTAGTAATTTGAAAAAAATTCACTAATAAATTTGTGCTATTCTTTATAAAACATCTTAATTCATATGAGCTTCAACACCAAAACTTAGTAAAAAGCGACAAATTTCTCTTGATATATTCTCATAAAGTCTCTATAAACCCGTGTTTTACTTTTTTGAGCTTATTTCAAATTCGGACTTAAAGCATGGCAACAGCAACGAAAAAAACAGCGGCAAACCCTTCGATAAAGACCCCTAAGGGTTCTGGATCAGCGACGCTACATGGTATAGCGCCTTATCAGCCAAAGGCTAATGAGGAGTATATGAATGATCTGCAGCGCGCTCATTTCAAATTAATTTTGAATGCTTGGCGCAAAGAGCTTATGGAAGAAGTTGACCGCACTGTTAATCATATGAAAGATGAGGCGGCAAACTTTCCTGATCCTGCTGATCGTGCCACTCAAGAAGAAGAATTTAGTCTTGAATTACGCACTAGAGATCGAGAGCGTAAGCTTATTAAGAAAATTGATAAAACGCTTGTTCGTGTTGAAGAAGACGATTACGGGTTCTGTGATCAATGTGGTGTAGAAATCGGTATTCGCAGATTAGAAGCGAGACCTACAGCCGACCTTTGTATCGACTGCAAAACACTTGATGAAATCAAGGAAAAGCAAATAACTGGCGGCTAAATTGCCGACAGCTCTATTGCTTCGCTATAACAGCAATCTTTAGATGCTTAATTCCTACATCGGTCGTTTTGCTCCCTCTCCCACAGGTCCCCTTCACTTTGGCTCACTTCTAGCGGCTGTTGCTAGCTACCTACAAGCCAAAAATAATCAAGGAAAGTGGCTTGTAAGAATTGAAGATATTGATCCGCCACGAGAAGTTAAAGGTTCCGCCAGTGGCATTCTTAAGCAACTCGAGCAGCATGGTTTAGTTTGGGATGATTCGGTTGTCTATCAAAGTGATCAGATCGATCAGTATCATGATATTTTGCAGAAACTAAGAAACCAAAATCTTGTCTATAACTGCACCTGTACCCGACAGCGAATTTCAGAGTTAAACGGCATATATGACGGGCTCTGCAGTCAAAAAAATCATCCTTTAATCGATGCATCCTCACGGTTTTCAATTAATAGAGCTGTGCATGCCATTGGCCGCAATAACGACAAACTTGCCTTTACCGACAGTATTATGGGCGAATTCAGTCAATCACTAAACAACGATGTAGGTGATTTTGTTGTGTTAAGGCGTGACGGCTTAATTTCATACCAATTAGCCGTAGTTATTGATGATTTTTATCAAGGTATTACTGAAATTGTGCGTGGATATGATCTTATAGATTCAACTCCAAGACAGATTTTATTACAAAAATGTCTTGGTTACCCAACGCCCAGTTACGCGCATATACCTCTTGCTATTAATGCGCTGGGACAAAAGCTTAGTAAACAACATTTTGCAAAAGCACTCACTGTTGGCAATGAATCGGAACAGCTATGGTTAGCATTAGACTGGCTCCAACAAAACCCGCCTAAAGAGCTCCGCCAATCATCAATAGAGGAAATTTTATCTTGGGCGACCGCGCATTGGGCTCTCTCATCTATTCCTAAACTTGAAACAGGTGTTGCTGCACCCAAAAATCTCTAGGTTTCCCTCTCGCAATAGAATTTATTTGGGTTATGCTTAGCGGATGGCATTAACAACAAAAATATTAATCATCTCTGACCAGCTTACTAATGAGAAAGCATTATTCAGTGTACTAGAGACACTTGGACTAGATATTACGCAGGTTAATTCTAGTAAACAGGCATTTGAAGCCATCAATACCACCACTTTTGACGCTGTTCTTTGTGATATTGATTTGCCCAAGATAAATGCATCCCAGCTGATAAATTGCTGCCCCATGCAATCTGTGGTGTTCCACGCTATTAATCCTGATATTAGGCAAGCCATTGAGCTTGTTCAAAATGGGGCAGCAGATTATTTAGCGCAACCATTGGATCTGGATTTGCTAACACAAGTTATTAGCAAAATTTTACAGACTAAAAATAACACTTCGATAGTAGGCAACTGCCCTCAAATTGTAAAAATCGCCTCCAAAATAAAACAAATTTCAAAACGTGTAACACCAGTTTTAATTATTGGAGAGGCTGGCTCAGGAATGCGTAAAATTGCCAAGGAAATACATCAAACAAGCTCATTTTTTAGCTACCCGCTTATCATGATAGACTGCGCCTCGGTAACCAAGCAGCAACTTAGCAGAGAGCTTGATGCTGATAACCAAAAAACGCTCTACTATCACAATATATGTGAATTAGAAGCGTCACTTCAAAAAATGGTTGTCAAAAGTCTAAACAATAAAAAAATACGCACAATTGCCTCTACGGAAAAAGATTTAACTGCCGCTTCAGCCTTGAACCGCTTTCGCGAGGATCTTTTATTTAAAATTAGCAGCATTACTATCAATATCCCTCCCCTAAGGGAACGAAGATCAGATATTTCATTACTGGCAAATCATTTTTTAAAACAATACGCGAAGAATATAAATCGTGATATCAGTCTAACCAGAAAAGCCCTAAAAGCATTAACTGACTTTAACTGGCCTGGCAATGTAAATCAGCTTAAAGAGTCAATCCAACAGGCCCTGATCTTTACTAATTCAGAGGGCATTATTGATGCAACTTCATTGAGTTTTCCGGAACATAGTAAAATTCGAAATTCAAACATTGATCAGCAAAAAATCACTCCAGATTTATCCTTGGAAGATTACTTTATTCACTTTATAAATCAAAATCAGCAGCATATGTCAGAAACTGCACTGGCAAAAAAATTGGGCATCAGTCGCAAATCATTGTGGCAACGCAGGAACAAACTAAAGCTTCCAAGAGCATAACAATAAACTCAAAAAAAAGTGCTTTTATCGCAATAATTGTTACTTTTGGTAACATTTTGCGTTGATTTACCCTATTTTTGCGTTAATTGACATTTTTCTTGGTTGTTACCACAAACTTATTTTGGTTAGATAGATACCAGTTGAGGGCGACTTCAACAAATAATAATAAAAATAAATAACAATAAAAACCGGATGGATTGCAAAGCGTTCAAGAGCTAAGCTCAAGAACAATTGAGGGGGGCTGCCGAGAGGCAACCCTTTTTTATTTTCAGCTCCAAAAAACCTTTCTTTTAATAGTAATTTTTTTCTTTGATAATAATTCTAACAGTGCAGGTTTTGCTCTGTTAAACTATTCGCTTTCTACACAACGGCCATTACTTTGCTTAAACGTCTGACCCATTTATTTAATCGATCATCCTCGCAAAAAGCGGCAGATACCCAGTGCGTGATGACTTCAAATGAACATAGCCTCAACCCCTCCGATATATGCAAAAATGCTCGTGAGATTGTTCGTGTACTGCAAAACAAAAATTTTGAAGCCTATGTTGTTGGCGGTTGCGTTCGCGACCTGCTTCTTGGCTTAAAACCAAAAGATTTTGATATTGCGACTAATGCAACACCTCAGCAAGTAAAAAGGCTTTTTCGACGTTCAAGAATTATTGGTCGACGCTTTCAAATTGTGCATGTTCAATTTGGTAGAGATATTATCGAAGTCACCACATTTAGATCCAATGACACAGAACAAACCCATCTAGTCCAACAGACTGAAAGCGGCTTACTCACCAGAGATAATAAATTTGGCTCGCTGGTAGATGATGCTACAAGGCGCGATTTGACCATTAATGCGCTTTATTATGATACTGAAAAAAACTGTCTTCATGATTACTGCGATGGCTTAGACGATCTTGAATCACGGACTATTCGAGTTATCGGCACAGCATCAACAAGGTACAGTGAAGATCCAGTCAGGATGCTACGAGTGGCTAGATTTGCCGGCAAGCTAGGTTTTGATATTGATCCTAAAAGCTCAAAGCCATTGTTAAAATTAGGCAACAAACTCAGACATGTTTCATCGCCAAGAATGTTTGATGAAACCCTTAAATTATTTATGAGTGGTTATGGCTTAGAGGTTTTCAATCTACTGCTAGAATATAAGCTGTTTGCACACCTATTACCTCAAACAAATCGGCTGATAGAACAGGGCCACCCAACTGCTTTAGCAATGGTCAAGCAAGCACTGACAAACACAGATCTTCGAATACAAAATAAGCAGCGCGTCACACCAGCATTTATTTATGCAGCAATGCTTTGGCCAGTAGTCCAAAAAACAGCACAAGAATTTCAAAATCTTGGACAGCCAGCGGCAGTTGCAATTAATCAGGCAGCAAACGAAGTCATTAGCAATCAAATTCCTATTACAGCAATTCCTAAACGCTTTACGCTGGCAATGCGAGAAATTTGGGCGATGCAGCTCACTCTTACCAAACGCGGTGGCAACCGGGCTAAAAGACTTATGGAACAGCCACGATTCCGCGCTGCCTATGATTTCGTTCTTCTTCGCGAACAAACTGGAGAGCAACTTGATGGTCTTGGCGACTGGTGGACAAAGTATCAAGATGTCGACGAGGAAACACGCCAGGAGATGGTGCAAAAATTAAATTCTGGCCATTCAAAAAGACGAAGACCCAGACGACGACCTAGGCAATCAGACTGATGCATATGGCATTTATTGGCCTTGGGAGTAACCTTGGAAAAGAGCGCAATGGCACGTTTGAAAGCCCTAAGGAACAACTATTAATTGCCATACGCAGCATCGATCAGCACGCAAATATTCACCTAAAGCAGGCCTCAAACTTCTATCAAACAAAAGCTATAGGCCCCGGCGAACAACCCGACTATATCAACGCTGCCATTCAGGTCGAAACAGATCTTAGTGCCAGTGAATTATTATTGGCGTTACAAACTATTGAAAACCAACAAGGACGCATACGAAAAGAACGCTGGGGAGCCCGAACACTGGATTTAGATATTTTGATGTATGATCAACAAATCGAAAACACCGAACGGCTAACACTTCCCCACCCCCGTCTCCATGAACGAGCTTTCGTGTTAGCGCCACTTAACGACTTAGATGCTAATTTAGTTATTCCTAAAAAGGGAAGTATTGCTAATCTATTGGCAAACTGTTCAATGCAAGGTATTGTTAAGATAACTGACTAGCTATTTTCTATGCCTAATCACTGGAGAATTATTGAGTGGAAGCAGCATTCCTTAATGAGCTTGGCCTAGAAACTGAGGCAGCCAATATCACAATTCCACACTTTATCGCTGTTGAAGGTCCAATTGGCGTTGGCAAAACCACATTAGCGAAACGCCTTGCCGAAACATTCAACTGCAAAACAATGCTTGAAGATGCCCACGAAAACCCGTTTCTAGAGCGCTTCTATCAAAATAAAAGCGCTAATGCGCTGCCGACTCAGCTGTCATTTCTGTTTCAAAGAATTCAAAAGCTTCAAACCTTAAAACAAGGAGAGCTCTTTCATGAGGGTCAGGTATCAGATTTTTTAATTGAAAAAGATCCGCTATTTGCTCAAATTACCTTAGATGACGATGAATACCGACTCTATCAAACCCTATATGACAAAGTTATTGAAGAACTACCACAGCCTGACCTAGTGATATGCCTTCAAGCGCCCACAAGCACACTTTTAAACCGCGTACAGCAGCGCGGCAACCCTATCGAGCGCAATATAGATCAAACATACTTACAACAGCTTAATGACGCGTATACGCAGTTTTTTTACCATTACGAAGACAGTCCTTTGCTGATTGTAAATACGAGTGAAATCAACTTGGCCGAGGGTAATTCTGATTACTATAACCTTGTAAAATATATACTTCGTGGTCATTCAGGCCGACATTATTACAACCCTCACCCTATTCAATAATCATCCTATCTTTATGATGCTACAATAGAGCTTGGACAAGAAGTTAAAATATGCGTCTTATTTTTTGAGCACCTTAAATTATGAAAAATATAACCATTGAGCATTTAAGATCTATCAAAGCTGAGGGCAACAAGTTTGCCGTTGTAACAGCTTATGATTATAGCTTTGCCAAGTTAATTGATGAGGCTGAAATCGAAGTCACATTGGTAGGTGACTCTCTAGGTAATGTGATTCAGGGTCAAGAGACAACTGTCCCTGTTACCATCGATGAAATGGCCTACCATACTGCCAATGTTAAACGCGGTATTAGTACATCGTTAATCGTAGCTGATATGCCTTTTATGTCCTATGCAACCTTGCCTCAGGCTTTAGAAAATGCAGCAATTCTTATGCAGGCTGGCGCGCAAATGATCAAACTAGAAGGCGGAGAATGGCTTGCCGAGACAGTTTATGCGCTAACCGAACGAGGCATTCCCGTCTGTGGCCATCTCGGATTAACGCCACAATCAGTTCATAAGCTCAGCGGGTTTAAGGTTCAGGGCAAAGATTCAGAGGCCGCAGAAAAAATGCTTTATGAAGCCAAGCAGCTTGAAGAGGCTGGCGCTGATCTTTTAGTTGTCGAATGTATTCCATCAACATTGGGCGAATCATTGGCGAAAAATTTAGATATACCGGTTATTGGCATTGGGGCGGGACCTGCAACTGATGCTCAGGTTTTAGTTCTTCAAGATATGCTGGGAATTTCAACTAAATTACCCAAGTTCGCAAAGAATTATCTTCAGCAGGAATCTAATATTCAAAACGCACTAAAAGCCTATAGACAAGAGGTTCTCAGCGGTGCTTTTCCGGGGGCTGAGCACTGCTTCTAACTATGGCCACAAATTAAAGCAGCTTAAACTAGTCCTTGGGTTTTACATACAGAACCAGACTGTGACCAACCAGTTGATAGCCCTTTTGCTCTGCGATCTTTTCTTGTAATGCTTCAATTTCATGGTTATGAAATTCAATAACCTTGCCAGATTCAGTGCATACCATATGATCATGGTGCTCGCCGCGGTCTAGTTCATAAACAGCAGGCCCAGAATCAAAATTATGCCTTTCAACAAGCCCAGCAGTCTCAAATTGAGTTAACACCCGGTATACGGTTGCAATACCAACATCTTCACCTGCATCACGAAGAGATTGATAGATATCTTCAGCGGTCATATGTCGTTCAGAACAATTTTCTAAAATCTGTAAAATTCTGATACGCGGCAATGTTACCTTCAAACCCGCCTTTTTAAGTTCCATATCTTCTGGAGACATACTTTACCCTTCTCTATGTTATCATTTGGCTATTATGTTGTTACTTGAATCTTATTGGAAGCCCAAATGCGTATTAATTCTATTGTTATCTTGCTCTGTTTATCATTAATTTCTGGTTGTAGCTGGCTTCAGTTTCCAAGCATACATAAAGTTACTGTTCAGCAAGGCAATATAGTCAACCAAGAAATGGTAAGCAAATTAAAAATTGGTATGACTATGCCTCAAGTACAATATATCTTGGGCACTCCGCTGACAACGGATACTTTTGATAATTCACGCTGGGATTATTTTTACAGTAAAGTTGATTCAGAGGGTAAAAGATCTGAGCGTCAACTGAGACTTAGCTTTGATAAAGAAGACCTTCTTCAGAGCGTATCTGGCGATTTTCAATTAACCGATACTGACCCAACTGCAGAATAATTAGTCCGCTTTTTGCGCCTTGGCCTCTTCAGCTCTGCGACGTCGCACTTCTTTCGGGTCGGCAATAAGCGGTCGGTAAAGCTCTACTCTATCTCTGGCTTTTAGAATATAACTCTCTGGCGCCTCTAAGCCCTTAGTGCCCAGTACCTGAGAAAATATACCCATGGTGGTGTTCTCAATATCTATTTCAGGGAATAACGTCAATATGCCCGACTGTTTGACCGCTTCAAGAGCCGAAGTACCCTCTGCTACAGTCAGTTGTTTTAGCACCTGCTTTTCTGGAAGCGCGTAGGCTACTTCAACAATAATATCTGTCTCACTTGCTGTCATATTTTTCCCTATTTATAAACTTCATCTGCTCGCCGACACAATGCATCTACAAGATTGTTAGCAACTCCAGAAAACATTCCTGCAGCTAGACTACCAAGCCCTCGCCGTTTAAATTCAAACTCAAGATCCAGCGACAACTTTGAAGCTGAATCAGAAAGCGCCTTAAACTGCCATAACCCCTTAAATGAACTAAAGGGCCCGTCCTGCAGGCTCATTTCAATACTTACACCCGGTACTAATTGATTTTTTGTGGTCAGATTAACCTCAATACCGGCTTTCTTTAAACACAGAGAAGCCACCATAAGCTGCTCTGTGTGCTCAATAATTTCAACTGACTGACAGCCATCCATAAATTGAGGATAGCTTGCCACATCATTCACTAAGCAGAACATATCCTCTGCTGAGTATGGAACTAATGCTGACCTACTGACCTGTGCCACTGCCACCCCTAGAAGAATTTATCGTAAAAGCCCATTATAAAAACAGCGCCAATTGCTAGAGGGGCTAGGTAGCGCAAAGCAAAGCGCCATATTAACGCCACCTTGGGCTGAATACCTAACATTTCTGAATCAATAATTTTCTTATCCACCACATAGCCAACAAATAATGCGATAAGTAAGCCAGAGATTGGCAACATAATATTGGCCGTTAAAAAGTCCAGAAAATCAAAGAATGTAAAACCAAATACCTGATAACCCGACCACAGATTAAATGAAAATACCGTGCCTAATCCAAGAATCCAAACCAATACCGCAAGAATCGTATTGGCCTTAAATCGGTTCATATTCTTAGCTTCAACTAGCCAGGCTACGCAGGGTTCAAGTAAGGAAATAGCCGAACTCCAGGCCGCGATAGACACCAAAATAAAAAAGATCGCGCCAATTAATAGGCCGCCTGGCATGGTGCCAAAGGCCACTGGCAGACTAATAAACATAAGACCAGGACCCGCACTAGGCTCAATTCCCTGAGTAGCAAAAACAATAGAGAATATAATCAGCCCCGAAATAATTGCCACGGCACTATCAAAAAATGCCACCACTAAAATGGTTTTACCAATATTGGCTTTTTGTGGCATATAGGCGCCATAAGCCATAATCGCACCCATACCAATACTAAGGGTAAAAAATGCCTGCCCCATAGCTTCAAGTACGGAACGCCAAGTCAGCTGATCAAAATTAAAATCAAATAGAAATTTTACTGCTGCACTAAAATTACCCTCAAACATACTGAAGACCAGCAGCCCAATCAAAATAAAGAATAAGAGCGGCATTAATGTCTCAACCGCAACACCTAATCCTTTTTTAACACCCCCCATGACAACGGCAACACAGAGCGCTAAAAATACCGTCTGCCAGAAAATTAACCTTGAGGGATCATTGAGTAAATTTGTAAATGCAGCGGCGGCAGAATTACCGTCAACTCCGCGAAGAGCGCCAGAACCCATCTCAATAATATAACTTAGCGCCCAACCTGCGATCACCGCATAAAAAGATAATATCAAAACACCGGCTACAACACCCAGCCAGCCTAAAAAAGCCCATCGGCGATTTGCTTCGCTTTCATCGACAATATCATTCATCGAATTAATTGGGCTTTTTCTGCCATGACGACCTAGCATAACTTCAGCCATCATAACCGGCACTCCAATTAGCAAAATGCAGGCGAGATACACCAGTACAAAAGCACCGCCCCCATTGCTACCTGCAACATAGGGGAATTTCCACATATTTCCCAATCCAACAGCTGAACCAGTTGCCGCCATAATAAAAGTCCAGCGACTGACCCAAGCTCCATGCATGCCTTTTTGTTGCAGTGCCATATCAACTCCTAATCATTGAGGGCTAAATTGTAAACATTTTTTTAGCCCTGACCTAGTATTGCATTTTTTATTAATGATTTTATTGCTTAGCATAAACGATTGAGGCAAAGAGTTTAATTTGTCATGACAAACTCATTGGTCAACGTATAATCCCCTGCATGAGTAAAAAGAAACCCAAACAGCAATCCAACACTATTGCACAAAACCGTAAGGTTCGACACGACTACTTTATCGAGGAGAAGTTTGAAGCCGGTATTGCCCTGCAAGGCTGGGAAGTGAAAAGCCTGCGTGAGGGCAGTGTAAACCTGACAGATACCTATGTGTTTGTAAAAGATAATGAAGCATGGCTATTGGGGACTAATATCACGCCGTTAAATACAGTATCAACGCATTATGTCACTGAACCCACTAGAACTCGCAAGCTTCTGTTAAATGCGCGTGAATTAAAAAAAATCGAAGATTCCATTAAACAAAAAGGTAGAACCTGTGTATGTACTACCCTTTATTGGAAAGGTCATTTAGTAAAATGTGAAATTGCTCTTGCTAAGGGCAAAGTAGCCTATGACAAGCGTATGGATTCCAAAGAAAAAGACTGGAGCAGACAAAAACAAAGGTTAATGCGACACTCTTAATCATTAGCTTTTTCGCTTAATTCTAGCTAGCTCTACCCTTTTGGCGCTTCAAGAAGTTCAGCTTCTGGCATTACACACTTGAGCTTGGTCTCCAATAATTTTTCAATTGGTTCTAAACGAAAGGCATCATCTTCACAAGCAAAGCTAATCGAAGTGCCTGTTTTCCCTGCACGTCCGGTTCTGCCAATACGATGCACATAGTCTTCAGGCTCTTCTGGCAGAGTATAGTTAATCACATGACTTACACCATCGACATGAATGCCTCGACCGGCAACATCGGTAGCAACCATGACTTTTAAAGCTCCTGACTTAAATGCATCCAAAGCCTTCATTCGACGATTTTGCGGCACATCGCCTGAAAGAATACCGACTTTAAAACCCTGTTTTTGAAGTTTTTCGTGCAATGTTCTGCAAATATCTCTTCGATTAGCAAAAACCATTACCGAATCTACATCATCGGAGCGCAAAATATTTTGCAGTAAAACCATCTTTTCCTCAGTAGAGGCAATATAAATTTTTTGCTCGACAGTGTCAGTTGCTACCTTTTCCGCATCAATCTCTACTGTCACTGGCTCAAAGGTCCAAGATTGAGAAAGACGCATAATTTCAGGAGTAAATGTTGCTGAATACAAGAGTGTTTGACGATCTTCTTTCTTAGGAGTTAGCTGTACAAGACGTCTAACCTGAGGAATAAATCCCATATCGAGCATGCGATCAGCCTCATCAATCACCAGCACCTCTACCTGATCTAGGTAAATATCTCGATTATTAGCGAAATCTAAAAGCCGACCTGGCGTACCAACCAAAATATCACAGTGTCCACGCTGAAGTTTTGCAAGTTGCTTACCATAGTCCATACCACCCACTAAGCAATGAACCCCTAAATCAACATGCTTGACCAAATTAGACGCATCATCAGCAATTTGAATAGCCAATTCGCGCGTTGGGGCCATAATCATAGCTCTGGCCTCACCTAAATAGCGCTCGCCTTCGACAGGGTGCTTAATTAAGTCCGCAATAATACTTAACAAAAACGCAGCTGTTTTACCTGTACCGGTTTGAGCCTTACCTACCAAATCATAACCGTGCAAGGTATGAGGCAGGGAAGCAGCCTGAATGGGAGTACAGTATTCAAAACCTGCTTGATGAATACCCTGCATCAACTTTGCAGGTAAATCAAAATCATGAAATCGAGTTTTACCCTCTTGAGGCGGCACAACAAACTGAGAAATATCCCACTTTGGCGATTTTCGACGTCGAGATTTTGATGATCTTCGGTTTTTGCCAGACTCAGTATGCGCCGAAGAATTTTTCGTCGGTTGGTCTGTGGATTGTTCAGAATTTTTAGTCAAGTTAATAGATACTTTGTTTGTTTTCTATACTGGCGAATAGCCTAAACTGATTTGCCGCGATGTTAAATTGGCGGCAAGTGTAGCAGAAATGTCCCCAAACCGCTTAAAAAATAACCAATCATGCTATACCTGTTCATTTCGACCACTTTTCCAATTATTACTCGATTTAAACTTTAGCCGATAAATTTATTTCCATTGCCCTAAGGTCACACGGTCTATCAGATTGTAATCTTGATGCGTAACAACTTTTTGAAAGCCAGCCTCACTCATTAGACGGGCAACAGCTGACCCCTGATCAAAACCATGTTCAAGTAGCAGCCAACCATTAGGTTTTAAATAAAATGGGCTTTTAGCAATAATTTTTTTTAAATCATCTAGACCATCAATACCAGAAACCAATGCTGTATTAGGCTCGAAGCGAACATCCCCTTGCTGAAGATGGGGGTCAGTGGCAGAAATATAGGGCGGGTTACTAACAATCAAATCAAATTGATCTTCTGTTAATTGCACCGAATCAAACCAGTCACTTTGAAAAATTTCCACATTGGCAAGCCCGAGGGCCTGACAGTTTTTATTGGCCAAACTAACCGCGCCACTCTGAGAATCCACAGCAACAAAATTCATATCGGGTCGCTCGCTGGCCAAGGCTAAGGCAATAGCGCCAGTGCCGGTCCCTAAATCCAACCCATCGCTGTTCTTGGGCAACTGCAGGCCCAATGCAAGCTCTACTAATAACTCGGTTTCAGGTCGCGGTATTAGGGTATCCTTTGAGACTTGCAAATCCATTGACCAGAATCCACGGGAGCCAATAAGATAAGCAATAGGCTGACCCTCAACCCTTTGCTCGAGTAAAGCACGAAACTTAGCTTCTAGTGGCTGTGAAATTTCTTTTTCCGGCCAAGTGCGCAGCCAGGTTCGATCAACATCCAGTGTATAACAAAGTAATAGCTCACAATCTAACTGAGGTGAATCGCTAATCGCTGTCAACTGACTTGAAAGTTTTAGAAGCTCGGAAATATTAGCCATTGAAAAGGCTACTAGTCGGAGAGACTGGCAAGCTGTTCTGCTTGGAATTCATTGATCAGCGGCTGAATAATTTCACTGAGACTACCTTCCACAACCTCACTTAATTTATACAGCGTTAGATTAATTCGATGATCTGTCACTCGACCCTGAGGGAAATTATAGGTGCGAATTCTTTCAGAGCGATCACCACTCCCCACTAAATTTTTGCGCTGCTCCGACTGTTCTTGAGCAGCAGCATCAGATTGCGCACTATTTAAGCGCGCCTGAAGGACTGACATCGCCTTGGCGCGATTCTTGTGCTGTGAGCGCTCATCCTGACATTCCACCACAATCCCTGTAGGCAAATGCGTCAAACGAATAGCCGAATCAGTTTTATTGACGTGCTGACCTCCAGAGCCCGAGGCACGAAATGTGTCCACACGTAAATCGGCCTTATTAATCTCGATTGCATCTTGCTCATCAGCCTCAGGCATCACCGCTACGGTACAGGCTGAGGTATGAATGCGCCCCTGAGATTCAGTTTCAGGAACACGCTGAACACGATGAGCGCCAGATTCAAATTTAAGCATCGAATAAGCACCTTTACCGACGATTCTAGTAATAATCTCTTTGTAACCGCCATGGTCGCCTTCGCTTTCACTAATGACCTCAACTTTCCAACGCTGGCCCTCAGCAAAACGACTGTACATTCTAAAAAGGTCACCGGAAAAAATAGCCGCTTCATCACCCCCAGTTCCCGCGCGAATTTCCAAGAATACATTCTTTTCATCATTGGGATCCTTAGGAAGCAGCAATCTCTGAAGATCGAGCTCTAATGGCTCCATTTTAGACTCGGCTTCTGCAAGCTCATCCTGTGCCATAGCGCGCATATCAGGATCTGAATCTTTCAGCAGAAGTTTTGCTTCTTGGAGATTATTAATCACATCACGATAGTCTACATAAGCCTTAACCACTGGTTCTAACTCAGCATATTCTTTTGACAACTCTCGAAACCTATTCTGGTCTGAAATTGTTTCCGAATCACTTAATAAGGCAGCCACTTCTTGGTAGCGCTCATCAAGGTTGTCCAGTTTGGCTAAAATTGATGCTTTCATATCATTATTTTCACTTGTTTCTTAATTCTCAAATTAGAGCGCTTGCAAAACTGCTTCGCACATCGAAGATGGCAAGGCATTCTCAGCAATCTGGACGCTCTGGTATCCCATCTGTTGGGCTAATTGTGCAATTCTATCACTGGGAACCACTAGGGGTATATGCTTATCCAAGGGCGAACCCATCGCTTGTAGCAATTCACCACTATGAACAACCAAGCAGCTGGACTGTGATACAAAATTTTTCGCCTCTGCAAGATATTTAGCATTGATATTGCGCTGATATAACTCAGCATAGGTCACCATAGCACCCCGTTTAACCAACTCATCACCTAATGTCTGCCTACCACTGCCACCGCGTAAAATAAGCACAGACTGCGCGGTCAAATCTTGTAACTGCGCAAACTCTTGCAGTAAACCTTCTGTATTGGGCTGGTGATTAGGATAGCTAACAGGATAATTGTAGGCGGCAAAAATATCGGCAGTCTGTTGGCCAACTGCTAGAAAATGAGTATTTTTTGGTATCTCCGACCAGTGCTGAGCAATGATTGGTAGTCCTATTTCAGCGGCATTAGCGCTAATAAATATCACCTGATCAAACTGATCCAAGCGATCAATACAATCGACTGCTTGAATATAATCATCACTTCCCGCAAGAGCAGGGTCTATTGTCATAATAGGAATATATTTAAAGGCAATCGAAGCCTGATTAAGCAGTTTGAGAAATTCATCCTCATTGCGCAATGGCCTGACAACTAACACCGGCTTATTAGGCATTACTGATTACCTAGTACTTCGCTAAGTATTTCACCCGCACCCATCTCGAGAAGCTGATCAGCCAAGGCTTCACCTAATTGTTGCGCTTGATCCACAGCACCCGAAAGTTGCGACTGTAAAATTTTCTGACCATCAATACTCCCCACTAGACCTCTAATGCTAATCGAATGGCCATCAGCTGAAAGCTCTGCGAAACAGGCTATTGGAACCTGACAGCCCCCCTGCAATCGACGATTCATTGCACGTTCAGCTATCACACAACTCGCTGTATCCTGATGATGCAATGGACTTAAAAGCGCTAAAATGGTCTCGTCATCAGATCGACACTCAATACCCACAGCGCCTTGACCACCCGCAGGAAGGCAGAGCTCAGTTTGTAGTCTAGAAGCAATTCTATGACTCATATCCAAACGAATTAAACCCGCACTAGCAAGAATCAACGCGTCATATTCCGCATTATCCAGTTTATCTAATCGGGTATTAACGTTGCCACGCAAATCTTTTATTTGTAAATTTGGAAATTGCGCACGAATTTGAGTTTGACGGCGCAAGCTAGAAGAACCGACAACCGCATTGTCTGGCAACTGGGACAGATCGGTATAGTTGTTTGATACAAAGGCATCCGTTGGATCCTCGCGCTTACAAATCACTGGCAAGTCCAACCCCTCAGGAAATTCCATAGGCACGTCTTTCATTGAGTGCACAGCAATATCTGCCCTTCCCTCAAGCATTGCCAGCTCAAGTTCTTTTACAAATAAACCCTTGCCACCAACCTTAGCCAAAGGAGCATCCAGTAGTTTGTCTCCTCGGGTACTCATTGCAACCAACTCAACCTGCAATTCAGGATGATGATTAAGCAGCTCCTGCTTAACAAACTCTGCCTGCCATAAAGCTAAGGGACTTTTTCTTGTGGCTATACGAACTTTTTTCGTCACGGTTTTAACCTAATTTAACGTCTAGGCTGACATTATCATCAATTTCAGCCAATTTGTCAGAGTAAACCTTTGAAAACCCGTGGTTTATTAAAAAAAAATTGTAGATCTGGGGTAACTTCTAGCCCCCAAGCATCAGGATTAGCTATAATCGCTAAAAATTACATCTTTTGGGCAAAAAACTCGATGAGTAAATCCGATAAAAACAACAGCGATAAGCGCAACAATTCAGCCACCAATGCCTCATGGGGTGGACGCTTTAACGAGCCTGTAGACACCTTTGTAGCCCGCTTCACTGCCTCAGTTGATTTTGATCAACGCCTAGCCCAGCAGGACATTCAGGGTTCCATTGCTCACGCCAAGATGCTGACTAAAGTCGGCGTTCTTACAAGTGATGAACTCAAACAGATTATTGATGGCCTTGAAAAAATTGGTGAGGAAATTAATCAGCAACAGTTTGTCTGGTCTCAAACGCTAGAAGATGTTCATATGAATATTGAGGCGGCACTCACTGAACGTATTGGCATCGTAGGCAAAAAGTTACATACCGGACGCTCCAGAAATGATCAAGTTGCTACTGATATCCGTCTTTGGCTTCGCGATCAAATCGATACCATCAAGCCACAGATTAGCCAATTACAGCAGAATATTATTGAGCTAGCCAAAAGCGAGGCCTCTACAATTATGCCTGGCTTTACGCATTTACAAACTGCACAGCCAGTCACCTTTGGCCATCATCTTTTGGCTTGGAATGAAATGATTCAGCGCGACTATGAGCGTCTCTGCGATTGCCGAAAAAGACTAAATCAAAGCCCACTGGGATCGGCAGCATTAGCAGGCACCAGCTATCCTATAGATAGAGACTTTACCGCTACTGAGCTCGGCTTTACTAAACCATCAGAGAATTCTTTAGACTCTGTTAGCGATCGTGATTTTGCTATTGAATTTTGTGCATTTGCCAGTCTTCTAATGACGCATTTTTCGCGTATTTCTGAAGAATTAATTTTATGGGCTTCTGCTCAGTTTCAGTTTATTGACCTTCCCGATCGCTTTTGCACCGGCTCTTCAATTATGCCGCAAAAGAAAAATCCCGATGTCCCTGAATTGGTGAGAGGAAAAACCGGCAGAGTTACCGGACAGCTGATCTCATTGCTTACCCTTATGAAGTCTCAACCACTGGCTTACAACAAGGATAACCAAGAAGACAAAGAACCTTTATTTGATGCAGTGGATACTGTTCAAGACTGTCTTCGCGCCTTTGGCGATATGATCCCTGCCATTCAAGCTAACCGTGACTCTATGTATGAAGCGGCGCGCAGAGGTTTCTCCACAGCAACCGATTTAGCAGATTATCTGGTCTGTAAGGGCACTCCCTTTAGAGACTCTCACGAGGTGGTAGGCAACGCGGTTGCCTATGGTATCGAAAACAATAAAGATCTATCTGAGATGAGCCTCGAGGAGCTGCAGAGTTTCTCAAGCCTAATCGATAAGGATGTATTTGATGTGCTTACTTTAGAAGGCTCCGTAGCCGCTAGAAACCACCAAGGTGGAACAGCACCAGATCAGGTTAAGGCCGCAGCGGAACGGGCATTGGCATTGGTTAAAAGTCGAAGTTAACCTGCTCACCAGATTGCGCAAGGCAGGCATCGGAAAGCATCTCTATTAGGGGCTCACCGCTAACTGTATTGCGCCAAACAGACTCGTCACCTTCGCTGTCTAACTTAAAGTGGAAGCCACCTGACTTTGCAGCCAACCAAACCTCACCCAACGCTGGCTGGCGCGACAAAATAATTTGCGAACCGTTAGCTTCACAGGTAATGGTCAACATACCGGCAGTATTTTCATAATCTATATCCGCACCGCTATCATCAATACTCTCTTCAATTGAATACATAAGTTCATCGACAATTTGGTTAAACTGGGCTTCAGTCATGATTAAAAATACCTGTCAGCAAGTGCTGAACATAATTGTTTGAGTGTGATTGGTTACTACCGCTATACTACTGCTTTTTCCATGGAAACAGAACATGCATCAACGATTTCCCATGCTTCTTTGCCTTTTGCTTGTCTGCGGCCTTATTAGTTGCGGTAATACGGGTGACCTATACTTACCGGATGAAACAACATCCTCACAAAATGCGGAGTCTAAATAAGCATGCATAGCTCAGTTAAAACGGTTGGCAACCAGCGAATAATGGAACAGGTGCCATTAAAAACCATCGTAGAACAACATGGTTCACCCTGTTATGCCTACAGTAAAGCCGCTATTAGTGAGAATTTTCTTAATTATCAGCGCGCCTTGGCTGCTCGCGATCACCTAATTTGCTACGCCGTAAAATCTAACTCTAATATTGCTGTATTACAAACCCTGGCTAAGCTAGGTGCGGGATTTGATATTGTTTCAGCTGGCGAATTAGAGCGTGTATTAATGGCCGGCGGCGATCCAACTAAGGTTGTTTATTCTGGTGTGGCTAAAACAGCTGATGAAATGCGTCGTGCATTGGAAGTGGGTATTCACTGTTTTAATGTTGAGTCTGAATCTGAACTGAGGTTGTTAAATAAGACTGCCGCAGAAATCAATAAGGTTGCTCCAGTTTCACTTCGAGTCAATCCGGATGTAGATGCCAAAACTCACCCCTATATCTCTACTGGCCTAAAAGAAAATAAATTTGGCATCGATATCAATCGAGCCTTTGATGTCTATCAACAGGCAGCAAAAATGGACAGTATTGCTGTAGTGGGGGTCGACTGCCATATTGGTTCACAATTAACTGATATCACACCATTTATTGATGCCATGAAACATCTATTGGTGTTAGTAGATCGCCTAGCTGATGCCGGTATAAAACTTCATCATATCGATATTGGTGGTGGTCTAGGCGTATGCTACCAAAACGAGGTAGTGCCCTCATTAGAAAGCTACATGGACGCATTAGCTCCCTTACTTAAAGGGCGTACTGAAACACTGATTATGGAGCCAGGTCGCTCAATTACCGCCAATGCAGGTATCCTATTAATGCAGGTGCAAGTCATTAAGAAAAATGGTGATAAAAACTTTGCCATTGTAGATGCGGCTATGAATGATATGTTGCGACCAGCACTCTATGATGCTTGGATGGATATCAATACAGTGGATACAGAATCCGAGAACAATGAAATTTATGATGTTGTTGGCCCGGTATGCGAGACTGGCGACTTTTTAGCCAAAGACAGGGCATTATCAATATCTGAAGGTGATTATCTGTATCTTTCATCTGCGGGAGCCTATGGCTTCACTATGAGCTCTAACTACAATAGTCGCCCAAGAGTCGCTGAAGTTATGGTCGATAACAAGAAAATTCATCTAGTAAGAGCAAGAGAAACCCTTGAGGACCTTGTTCGCGGTGAACAGTTGGTACAAGAATCCTAATGGAGCATCGCAGAATGCAGACAAGATTTACCAAAATGCATGGGTTAGGCAACGACTTTGTGGTGCTTGATGCAGTTCGCCAAAGCATCAGACTGACCACCGATATCATTAAGCGCATAGCTGATCGCAATTTGGGCATTGGCTGTGATCAAGTTCTGGTTATTGAGCCACCTACAGATAGAAATATCGATTTTAACTACCGAATTTTTAATTGCGACGGCTCTGAAGTAGAGCAATGTGGTAATGGTGCTCGCTGCATCGGTCGATATATTAAAGACCAGCAGCTTTCCGGTAAAAAAACATTACGCATTAAGACAAAAAATCGAGTAATGGAAATTACTACCACCACCAAAAATATGATTACCGCTAATATGGGTGAACCTAGCTTTATCCCTGCGGATATACCCTTAGATTCTGAGCAACAGAACGATCTATATAGCATTGATATCAATAACAGTAGCCTAAAGATTGCCGCTCTATCAGTGGGCAATCCGCATGCAGTCCTTCAAGTTGATAATATTGATCAAGCCGATGTAGAAACTATAGGCTCTCTAATCCAAAAGCATAGCCTTTTCCCAGAGAGTGTTAATGTGGGGTTTATGCAGATAATTGATCGTCAAAATTTGGCATTGCGAGTTTATGAGCGCGGGGTAGGTGAAACTCAGGCCTGTGGCTCTGGTGCCTGTGCGGCAGCGGTAGCTGCTATTAAGCAGGGTCTAGTAGATAAGACTATTGAGATTAAACTGCTCGGCGGCAAGCTGACCATTGAGTGGCAGGGAGAAGGTCAGCCCATTCTTATGACTGGTCCAGCAGAAACTGTTTTCCACGGAAAAATTAAACTATGACAACTAAAAAAGCGCAGGCAAAAGAATTGCAATTAGTGCGTGATTACTTAATTAACCATCCCGATTTTTTCGAAGAAAACCCAGATATCCTAGAGGCGATTAACCTCTCCCATGACAGCGGTAAAGCTATCTCACTGGTTGAGCGCCAAATCACCATTATGCGCGACAAAAATAAAGCGCTAAGTGGCCAAGTAGAACAGCTAATTGTCACAGCAAAAAACAACGATCAATTGTTGGCTAAAACTAATCAGCTAGTGCTTAAACTAATACAGGCTGAAGACCTTAACAGCTTGATAAAGGCTCTAGATACTAGCCTTAAAGACGACTTTAATACTGAGTTTTATAGCCTAACTCTGATAGATAAGGGTTTATACGCATCAAAAATCGCAGCTAATTTAGTCTCAGAAGAAGACGCAAAATCCAAAATTAGCAGTCTTTTAAGCGCGCAAAAAGCTGTCAGTGGGGTTCTGCGAGAAGAGCAAATCAATTTTCTCTTTGAGCAATCAGCCAATAGCGTAGCTTCAGTAATTGCGCTTCCTCTAAATTCATCGGAACCGCTTGGTGTACTTGCTCTTGGCAGTAGTGATGCCGATTTCTATACCCATGATATAGGCACGGTATTTATTGACTATATCGGCGCATTGCTGAATGAGTTAATTCCCAAGCACTTAAACGCCTAGCGTTTAGACTTACGCTTGCGCTTTGCTCCTGATTTATGGGTTTTACCCTTAGGCTGGCGTCGACTTTTAGGTGATTTCTTGGCTCTATTTTTTTTTGGCCGATCATCAACCCGCTTATTATTCGATTTTAACTTAGGAGTTTTGGTTTCCTTTGAGCCTGTATCGATAAGCTCAAAATCAATTTTCCTTTCTTCTAAATTAACACGAACCACCTGAACACGTACTTTTTGACCCAAACGAAAAACTCTACCCGTTCTCTCGCCAACCATTCGATGCTGTGTTGCTTCATGATGATAATAATCCTTTGGCAAGCCAGTGACATGAATTAGCCCCTCAACCATTAGCTCATCCAACATAACAAACAGACCAAAACCAGTTACCGCACTGACCACACCGCTGTACTGCTCTGAAACACGATCCATAAGAAATTCGCATTTCAGCCAATTAACCACATCTCTGGTTGCCTCATCAGCACGACGCTCAGTCACCGAGAGGTGCTGACCGACCTCCTCCAAAGAACCTAATTCATAGGGATAGTAAACCTGTTTATCATCAGTTGAAGAATGATCAGGTCGACGAATATGTGGCGAACTTTTACCACTCTTTATTAGGCTGCGAATAGCACGATGAACTAACAGGTCTGAATATCTTCGAATCGGTGAAGTGAAATGGGTATAAGCATCAAATGCTAAACCAAAATGACCTAAATTTTCACATTGATACACCGCCTGACTCATAGACCTTAGTAATACCGACTGGATAATCGGTGCATCATCACGATGCTTTACCGCATTTAATACCTGTCTGTAGTGCATTGGCATTGGATCATCGCCACCACCCAGACCAATACCCAATTCACCCAAAAAATCACGTACCGATATTAAACGCTCCTCGCTCGGCCCCTCATGGACGCGATACAGGGCAGGCAATTTCGACTTTTGCAAAAATTCTGCAGCACATAGATTGGCACACAGCATACATTCTTCAATTAAGCGGTGAGCATCGGTTCTATCAACGGGAATAATTTGGCTAATTTTGCGCTTAGCATCAAATAGAATACGAGTTTCCTGGGTATCGAAATCAATAGCGCCACGTTGACTACGACATTTTTGTAGCTGCATTGCCAGACTTTGCAGGGCATCAACCTGAGGTAATATAGCCGAAAACTGTTGTCGAACAGCAGACTCTTGCTGTTGGTTTTTTTCAGAAATTATTTGCGCAACCTGAGTGTATGTCATGCGCGCATGGGAATGCATCACTGCTTCGTAAAACTGGTAAGCTTCAATAACCCCTTTGTCACTAATCTGCATTTCACAGACCATGCAAAATCGATCCTCAGCAGGATTGAGTGAACATAAGCCATTTGATAGCTTTTCCGGCAACATAGGAACTACATGATTAGGAAAATAAACAGAATTACCGCGCGAAAAAGCTTCTTTATCTAGCTCAGAACCCACTTGGACATAGTGAGAAACATCAGCGATGGCAACAATTAACTGCCAGCCTCCTTTTTCTATTGGCTGACAGAAAACCGCATCGTCAAAGTCTCTCGCATCTTCACCATCAATGGTAATCAGAGGAATAGATCTCAGGTCAATCCTATTGTCGCAGTGGGTAATTTCCGATGGAATTTCGTCAGTTTCTGACTCGAGTTCAGCAGACCATTGATAAGGAATACCATAGTTTCTAATCGCCATATCAATTTCTATACCAGGATCCAAATGCTCACCCAGCACCTCAGAAACAAAACCAACGGGCAAATTATTTCGCGTGGGTGGCTCCAAGATATCTACAACGACAATCTGGCCAGGCTCTGCAACACAGGGACGCTCACCAGTGATCAAAATATCTTGGCTAATTCTAGGATTATCAGGGCGAACAAAATTAATTCCACTTTCACGAAAATAACGACCAACCAACTGCTGGGTCGAACGCTCTAAAATATCAACCAAGGATCCTTCGGGACGACCACGACGATCCCAACCTGCAATTCTAACGAGAACAATATCGCCATCAAAAACACGGCGCATCTGAGCACTAGAAAGAAAAATATCATCGCCCTCACCGCTTAATGGCGCCACAAAACCATAGCCCTCAGCATGGCCTATCACTCGACCCTTAACTAAATTTAGCCTACCTAGAGTGCCAAATCCGCCACGTCGATTACGTGCAAGCTGACCGTCTCTCTCCATCGCATTGAGCCGTCGGCGCATGGCTTCCACCTGATCGGCATCAGAGAGTTCTAAAGCCTTACAAATAGCCTCATGAGTCAATGGGCCAATACTCTGTTCCAAATAATCTAAAATAAATTCTCGACTAGGAATTGGATTGTCATATTTAGATGCCTCTCGCTCGGCAAAGACATCCTTGTTGGACTTAGATTTTTTCATATACATCCAAATTAAAATTTCTAACAGTCTATGACGGATACGGCTTTGAGAGAAGAACTTCTTGAAAGTTTTATACAAAGTTTAATTTAGATAAAAAAACCTCGCGGGAGCGAGGTTTAAAGAGGGAGTAAATAACAAGATCAACCTGTACCGTCTATGGTACATAGCAACTACCCTGTCGCCGTATGATGACTACCTTGAAACAACAGCCCCGACATCCATCGAACAAAATTTTTGACCGAAAAGATGAAACTGCAGAGACTTAACAATGGTGTTGGGGATTGTGCTTGCTAACCAATGTAAATCCATTTAAAGCTTCCTACTGGGACAGTTGACCTTGTATATATAAACTTAGAGCATAATCAACCAAATTCATATTACACTGATGCGTTAATACGGACGTACTAAATCTTGTATCTGGAATTATTGCACTGAATCGACTGATTTAAACTTAGGCGATGACAGCATGAATTGACGTATGGCATCTATGATCTCAAAACCTCTGTTACTTGAATCACTATCTAAGCTCTTGAGCTCAACCACCAAATCGCGTATTTCGGATATACCATATAAACCACAAAACCCCATCAGATCATGAAGTAAGGACCTAATAGCTACTTGATCACTATCTCGAAAACTTACTTCAAGATTATTCAGATTCTTTTCGATTTCTTTTTTTAAATCCGCAACAGGGATAAATGATGACAACATACCCTCACTCGAAAGTGCGACAGGCGGTGGCTGTTGATCTAAAACCTCTAAAATTGTATTAATTAATGTGATTTCATCAATCGGTTTTTGCTGAACACTTTTTGCTCCCGCATCGATTAATTGACGCCTTACTGAATCCGTAATATCCGCTGTTAATCCTATAATAGGTGGACTACCATCTATCTTAACCAGAGTTTTGGTAGCTTCCATACCATCAACAATGGGCATATGAAGGTCCATAAGAATTAAATCAAAAGAATCAGACGCTGATATATCGATCGCCTCTTGACCATTACTAACCACATTACAAACTGCACCATGATGCTTTAAAAGTTTAACCAAAAGTTGCTGGTTAAACTCATTATCCTCAGCAACCAAAATACTTAAACCAGATAACATATTGCCAGCTAAATGCTGACTCGTATCCTTAATCTGCTGTTTCTCTATTTCATTTTCGTTACGCACAAACTCACAGGTAAAGGCAACTGATGTTCCCTGATCGACTTCGCTATTAATACTGATGTCGCCTCCCATAGCAACCACCAGACGCTTAGCAATAGATAACCCCAAGCCACTGCCACCATAGCGACGGTTAATCGAAGTATCCTCCTGAATAAATGGATCAAAAAGACTGGGTATTTTTTGCTTAGCAATACCCTTTCCAGTGTCCGTAATAACAAAGCGTAAGGCTACCTTATCCGTCTTAGATTCAAGATTGGTTATAGCTAAAGAAATTGACCCAGACTCAGTAAACTTAATTGCATTATTGAGCAAATTGCCAATAACTTGCGCCAATCGAACTGGGTCTCCAAATAGATTAACAGGTACAGTTTTATCGAGATCTATCTTTAAGCTCAGGTTTTTATTTTTTGCCTCAAGAGTAAATAAAGCATTTAAATCTTCAACTAGCTTATCAAGCTCAAAGGCGACAATATTTAGAGTAAAGCCACTCCTCTCAGCGCGTGAAAAATCTAATACATCGTCAATCATGGTTAGAAGAACCGTCGAGCAACGCTGAATAACTCTTAGCTGCTCATTACGCTCCTGCTCCTCTCCCTCCTCATGAAGCATTTTTGAAAATCCAAGAACAGCGGTTAGAGGTGTTCTAAGTTCATGGCTCATTCTGGCTAAAAATTGATCTTTGGTTCGCATCGCCTCCTCAAGATCAGCCAGAGTATTCTTAAGTTCCTGAGTAGCTCGATCAATTTCACTTTGCATCAATTGATTAGATTCGCGCACACTATCCGCCAATCCATTTATACCGCGCGCTAGTTTGGCTAACTCAGAAATTCCGGTTTCACTGGCCACTGACTTTAGATCCCCAGACTCCATTTCGCCAACAACATCCTTGAGCTTTTCCAATGGCTCAGACACGGTTCGACTAATTCGAATGGATAACCAAAAGGCTAGCAGCAAACTAAATAAAACCACCGTCGCAGCAGTTACAATAAAACTCCGCTCCTTTTCACGCAGAATTTTGTCACTTAGCGAAACAAGCACCCATCCGATTTTTTCAGGCTCATACTCAATATCATCCCCAAAATCCATTATAGGTGAGCGTTCAGATATTATTTCTGAATAAAAATACCAATAGCCACCCATTTCAAAGGGTATGCTAATATCAACATTTGAGGGTAATTTACCTTCAGATGGGCCAACACTACCAATTTCTATTCGTTCATTATCTTTGTAGCTATAAAAGATGACACCCTCAACGGAAGGAGTCTCTAAGGTTGCATAACTGAGTGAATCCAATCTTTTTCGATCACCCGAATAAAGTGCAAATGCTGTATTTTGAGACACCTGACGCACTGCAATATGCCCAGTATCATGAAGACTACTTAACATTTCTGCACGCTGATTAGATATAAAATAAAATGCCATCAAACTACTAAGTAAAGCCAGTGGCACTAGCCCTGTAACTATTAATCGGCTAGAGATACTGTTGAAGTCGAAAGGGAGTTTCATAGGTTGCACTGACTGGCTTCAATTCCAAGCCCTTTAGGTATTTGTAAACTTAAATACCAAGCAACGTTTGTATTAAATTTTACAGTACAGTACTTAGGCTGATGTATGCTATGAATATAGTCTTCCTTAAAAATAGCATCTAATAATTCAATAGTCTGCTTTGCAACACCTTCAGCGGAGGAATAAACAGAAGCAAGAGCCCCCGCATCAACAAAATTTGATGAGTAGCCAATAACAGGAACACGGTATCGATAACTCAACTGTAAAATCCATTTCGCAGTGGTGACATTAATAAGATGACTATCGGCAATTGGAATAAATACATCGCTCTGCTTAATTATTGGGTCAAGCTGACGTATAGGATTTTTATCCGCATCAATAACTAATGTTTGTGGGTTCAACTTTCTATCTATAATAGATTGACTATAGTTTGTAATTTTGGCTTTTGTTGCCGCACCCACCATAACACCCACCTGACTGGCCTTTGGCAGTAATTTTTTAGCAAGCGCAATTTTTCGCTCAAAGGGCTGATCCAAAACAATGGGACTGACACCTGCTTTGAGCGCAACAGCTTGGCTACCAAAATATTGCTTGGCTAAACTATCAAATGAACTCTGGGTAATTAGCGTTGCGATATGTGGTTTTTTAGATTCTTTCCTAAACACAGTCTCAGCAGCGCCCGTTCCAAGACTGATAACAATATCTGTTTTATCGAGCATGTTTTCTAATTTTCTTTGCTCTTCTTTTAAGACAATTGTGTATCGATTATTATTTTTAACCCAATCTGCAACAATTAGATCAACAACATTGGTATAACTAGCACTGTCTTTGCTTAGCACAAATAATGCGTGAGTATGGCTAGCCTTGCTATTCGAGGCATTTACATTAGCAGACAAGAATGAAAAACATAGAAGCACGCATAAACAAGCAAGCCCCAAGGCCTTGCTTGTTTTTTTAATATTTATTCTTATATGAATAAATTTATGCATTAATTGATGCTTCCTTTTTTATTTCCTATGGCTAATTACAAGTTTTTAGATCCGAGCTTTATTCCAAGTACATAGAGACTTTCGAACTTGTTAAATGGGAAGTGCTCCTGATAGTCGTTGCCCACATTTTGTGCGGTTAACGATAATTCCATCCAATTACTTTGGCTAAACCAACGCTTTGAGGCTTTTAAATCAAATCGTGAGTGACTGGGTAAGATATCTGCACCAGGCTTTGGCTTATAGCCTGCCTTATAATGATAAGAACCACTGAATTTTAGCCCCCCTATCATTTCATAGCTAACCAAAAGATTAGCCATATTTTGGGGTGCAGCTTTCCTTAAATCATGAACAATATCATCTTCAGAAGCGATATCATCACCCTGTCTCATAGAGGCATACCAACTATCGCCCTCAACCTCTATGTAGCTGTGATTAAAGTTAAGTAATAGCTGATTTGAAGGTCTATATTGCAGTTGCCATTCAACACCCTTTAATCTCATATTTTCAGTATTATCAATAATATTAAGAGTGCCAGCAATATGCTGAAGAGGACCGGTTGAGGGTTCTCTTCGCTCACCAATAATGCTTGAAAGCTCTTCGTCAAAAACCCGAATATCTAGCGACAAGTTTTTATCATCAAATAAACCCAGATAACCTATTTCGCGACTAACCTGCTTCTCAGGAGAAATACCAGGATCTGAGAAAACACGAGTATAAATAACAATCTCCTCACCCTGATTATCGTAGGTATAGATAGAATTTTGATTCAATTCTAAAAGCGTTGGATCACGGTAACTTTTACTACCAGCAAATCGGAAAATATGTTGCTTTGAGAGTTGATAATTGGCAGCAACGCGATGTGAATGCGAATGGTCTTTATTTCTTATTTTTTCAATCGCATTGCCGTAATTAATTGTTAGTGCATCGGAGGCAGTCCACTCCATATTGGCATGTAACCGATTACTGATTTGACTAACCCGACCAGGACCACCTAAAAACAATTCGGTTTCAAAGCTATCATGGCGGCTACCCATAGCAAGGCTCATACGTAAATTATCCCTGCGATAAATATTCGATCTTAACTCAGCATCCCAGCGATCAGAAAAGTGTGCGTAAGTTGGATGTACAATGATTACATCTTTATTTTGTGGGTGATCAACCAGAAGTTTTTGAATATCTAAGGGATAGTCAAAACCCTCGTTTTGGTAAATTCCATCTTTGTTTATGTCGAATGTGTCAAGTACCGTTTTTACAGTCCAAGTATCTTCATTATCAACAAAATCAATTTGATTATGGTAAAGCACTAACTCAATATCGCTCCAGTCATTTGTTATACGCTTCCAATTAAAATGTTGATATTTATTTTTCCAGTGACGCTTTTTATAAGCACTGGGCCCAATGGTAGTTTTGGAATCACCTGCGCCTAGCTGGAAATTAATACTATCTGTGACTGTAGGCGTCCATAAACCTTGATATCTCATAGTAAATGTATCAGCCGAGTCAGGTATATCCTTTCCATCAAAATCTTCAAAACCGTTATTCTCACTTGACTTGAGCGTTAGACGCGTAGCTAACTGATCAAATTGAGAAGAATGTGAAATTGCTCGATTCTTGATTCCCTGATTGCCATGCTGAACACTGAATTTTGTTCCAAGATCCAACAGCGGAGAGCGCGTCACTATATTAAAAGATGCAATAAACGCATTACTTCCATCAGCCGCAGTATTTGAGCCACGAACCACTTCTATATACTCAATATCGTCAATATCAATACCTAAGGTATTCCATTCTACCGATGATAAAAGAGGCTCATAAACAGAGCGTCCATCGACTTTGACTTCTAAACGTCGCGAATATTCTCCTCCAGGCACGTGGTAGGTTACACCAGGCTTGTTGCCATGAATAAAATAAACCTGAAAGCCAGGTACTAAACGAAATAAATCTACCAAATTAAGTGCTGAAGAAGCTTCTATAGTTCGTCTATCAATAATAGTGACAGCAGCTGGAACCTGACTTAAAGACTGTTTAAGATGGGTTACGCCGGTAACAGAATCAATTTCTGCAAATACATCTTCTTCAGTCAGCAGTCCATACTCAGAAAAAGCCTGAGTTGATACAGACAGCGCTACCATTAAGATTGATAGCTTCAATAAATTACCCTTCATTTATTACTTCCTCAAATGACAACTCAATAAGGTTGCTCAATTATTCTTATTATCTTTACTACAACGTTTCAGCTAGCCACCGGCTTCTATATCCACTGACTCTGCCAGACCTAATTTTTGACCCAAAATACCTGCCTGCGTCCGATTGCTAAGACCTAATGATTTCAGCATAGCACTCACATGCACTTTCACGGTATTCTCTGAAAGCTCTAACTCACGAGCAATTTGTTTATTTGAGTGACCGCGACTAATACAACTCAAAATATCAAACTGCCTCTCGGTAATTAACTCAGCAATAATTTCAACATTAACACCAGAATCTACCTCATCAAAAACACGAGCCACCTCAGCTACAGATTCAATAAGATATTTTGGCACATAACGCTCACCCTCTAGCGCCTTAGCAATAGCTTCAATCAGTGCCTCTTTGGGCGCAGATTTAGTCACAAAGCCTGTAACACCTAATTCAAAACATTTTCTAATATGTGTTGAATTCTCTGATGCTGAAAGCACAATAATAGGCAGGCAGGGGTATCGCTCATGGAGCAAACTAATTAGTCCAAACCCCCCATAACCGCCAGGCATAAATAGATCCAAGATAATTAAATCAATATCTTCTTTACCAAGAATGGATAGGACCTCTTCACCTCTCTCGGTGGTGGTGACCTGAATATCATCAAGTGTGTCAAGCAGGGTGGCTTTTAACCCTGCACAAACAAAAGCGTGGTCGTCAACAATAAGAATATGCATCAGTTTTTCTCACCCACGCCAAAAATAAAATCTATTAAAATTATTACACAAAGGCAATTTGCTAACTGCCTAGCCCCAAGTTTATTTGTATGAGTATAAAACATCCTTTTCCCCTCGTCATTAACTCATCGATAAATGGCAGACATTACTATGATTACCAAAAGAGAGGTCTGCCTCACCTTACTGCAATGAATTAAGCATAGACTCTATCAAATGTATTTTCTGTGAAAATTATAGAAAGTAAGGGGAAAAAGAGGTAAAAAAAAGGCGACCTTTACAGTCGCCTTTTGAATATTTACTTAGCAAGTTTTTCTTTAATTCTTGCTGATCTACCTGAACGATCACGGAGATAATAAAGTTTAGCGCGACGAACAGCACCACGGCGCTTAACTTCAATGCTATCTACCAATGGGCTATAAGTCTGGAAGGTACGCTCCACACCAATACCATTTGAAATTTTACGAACGGTAAAAGCTGAATTAAGCTGACGATTACGTTTAGCTAAAACAACGCCTTCAAAGGCCTGAAGCCTTTCGCGGCTACCTTCTTTTACTTTTACCTTTACTGAAACTGTATCACCTGGACCAAACTCAGGGATTTGCTTTTCCATCTGCTCTTTTTCAAGCGCAGCGATAATAGGTGTCTTATTTGACATTTTTTTGCTCCTCAATATACATTGGTTGGTGGCAAGCCACCTGATTTAGAGCTCTGTACAGAGAGGATGGCTCTATCCCTTGCCATCATCTGCCAGCGCATTACTCTCATTCCTTAAGAAGGGCTTTTTGCTCATTATCAAGCTCAAGCCTATCCAATAAATCCGGTCTTCTTTGTTTCGTTCTTAACAGCGACTGCTTAAGTCGCCATTGTCTAATTTTTTCATGATTACCAGAAAGTAAAACCTCTGGCACATCTAAGCCCTCATATGTATCAGGCCTTGTGTAATGGGGACAATCTAAAATTCCTTCAGCAAATGAATCCTGACTTGCTGAATCCTTATGTCCTAGAGCACCTGGCAATTGCCTTATTAGTGCATCCATAAATACCATTGCGGGCAATTCACCCCCGCTTAAAACATAATCTCCAATGGACCACTCTTGATCCACTTCGAGCTCAATTAAGCGCTCATCAATTCCTTCATAGCGACCAGCAATCAAAATCAATGACTGATGTGTTGCAAATTGGTTGACTGCGGTTTGTTGCAGTACCTTGCCTTGAGGCGATAGGTAAACCACTAATGGCTCGCCTTGTATCCAATCTCTTGCCGCACTAATCGCTTTGCGAAGCGGCTCAATCATCATAACCATCCCTGGGCCACCACCATAAGGACGATCATCAACCACTGAATGAGGATCATCGGTATAATCTCTTGGGTTAAAGCTAGATAACTCCAGCAACCCCTGATTTACCGCTCGCCCACTAATACCATAGTCGGTCAACGCCTCGAACATTTCTGGAAACAGAGTAATCAATGCTATTTTCATAACCAGACCTCCGTTAAATTACCGATTCCTTAAAAATCAGGATCCCAGACAACATCAATTTTTTGTGCGTCTAAATCTATATTTGTGACATATTGTTTTGCGTAGGGTATTAATCGTTCATTTTGATCAATACTCTCAGCATCACCAGTCACTACTATCACATCATTGGCACCGGTCTCTAGCATCGAAGAGACCTTACCTAATCTCTGGACACTATCTCCATAATGGGTATAGACCACTAAACCCTGAAGCTGATGCCAGTAATAATCGCTATCTTGCAGATCCGGAAGAATCTCTTGCCCTATCCTGATATCGAGCTGACACCATTCGCGTGCAATGTCGCGATCATCTATTCCCTTAAGGCGTGCTAATAAACCATCTCCATGGACTTTCCATTCAGCCACTTCAATAGCCTGTTGGCCACCCTGCTTATCAACCAACCAGGGCTGATAATCAAAAATCTTTTCAGGTTGCTCGGTAAAAGACATTACTTTTACCCAGCCGCGCACACCAAAAACCGCAGTGATGCGCCCAATAATGAGGGTTCCCTGAACAATTGAATTATTGCTCATAGGGTAAAACCTCTTATGCTGCTTGCTTAGCAGCCTCTTTTAATAGCGCAGATACTCGATCACTGACCTGAGCACCTTGACCTTGCCAATAGTTAGCGCGATCCAAGTCAACGCGTAAACGCTCTTCACCACCGCGTGCGATAGGATTAAAAAATCCAATACGCTCAATATAACGAGCATCACGTGCTTTACGTGAGTCGGAAACCGTAATGTGGAAGAACGGACGTTTTTTTGAACCACCGCGAGCCAATCTAATTGTTACCATTTACTGATACCCTATTTTTGGACGTTTTTTTAACGCCCCAAATTATCTATTTAATCTTGCCCTTGCGCCGCACCACGCATAATTGCTACGACCCTAAGAAAGGCGCGGTATATTACGCGAAATATCGCCGAAAGGAAACCTCTTTATTCTGTTGCTGTTTCTGGGGCTAAATATGAATTTTATATAGCCTAGAACTTTGGGAAACCACCTGGAGGTAATCCGCCGCCAGGAGGCATGCCACCCCCCAAGCCACGCATCATATTCTGCAGACCCTTGCCCTTCATTTTCTTCATCATCTTGCCCATTTGCTTGTGCTGCTTTAGCAGACGATTTAGGTCTTGAATGGTCGTTCCAGAACCCTGCGTAATTCGTCTTTTTCTCGAACCATTTAGAATATCTGGATTAGCACGCTCTTTGGGTGTCATCGAGTCAATAATATATTCCATCTTGCTAAATTGACCGGTCATATCCTTCTGCTGAGTCATTTGCGCCATATTGCCCATTCCAGGCAACTTATCCATCATGCCTTCCATACCACCCAACTGCTTCATTTGCTGAAGCTGCTCACGCAGATCCTCAAGATCAAAGCGCTTTCCTTTGGCTACTTTTTTGGCAAACTTTTCTGCTTTTTTCTTATCGACTTTGCGCTCTACATCTTCGATAAGACTTAGCACATCACCCATACCAAGAATGCGCGATGCAATTCTTTCTGGGTGGAAAGGCTCTAGGGCATCGGTTTTTTCGCCCACACCCAAGAATTTTATTGGCTTACCGGTAACATGGCGCACCGATAATGCGGCACCTCCTCTTGCATCACCATCAACCTTAGTCAGTATCACCCCAGTTAATGGAAGCGCCTCATTAAACGCTTTTGCAGTATTAACTGAGTCTTGACCAATCATTGCATCAATCACAAACAGGGTTTCAATAGGATTTGCAACCTTATGCACCTGCTCTATTTCATCCATCATTTGTTCATCAATGGCTAGACGACCCGCAGTATCAACAATTAGCACATCTGCAAATTTGGTTTTAGCTGCAGCTATAGCATCGCTGACAATTTGTGTTGGCTTTTGGTCGGTAGTGCTAGGAAAAAATTCGGCACCTACTTCAGAGGCTAGCGTTTTAAGTTGCTCAATAGCAGCGGGTCGATACACATCAGCGGAGACCACCATCACCTTTTTCTTTTCGCGCTCGGTAAGATAGCGCGACAGTTTGGCTACCGAAGTGGTTTTACCTGCACCCTGCAAGCCCGCCATTAAAATAACAGCAGGCGGCTGAGCTTTTAGATTAAGGGTTTCATTCTTTTCCCCCATAACCGATTCAAGTTCAGCCTGAACAATCTTCAGGAATTGCTGACCTGGGTTTAGGCTACTGCTAACCTCAGTGCCAACAGCACGCTGTTTTACTAATTCAATAAAGTCTTTGACAACCGGTAATGCAACATCCGCTTCGAGAAGTGCAACTCGGACCTCTCGCAGGGTTTCTTGAATATTACTCTCACTTAAACTAGCTTTGCCTGAGATTTTTTTTAAACTCAGAGATAAGCGTTCACTTAAGTTTTCAAACATTGCCATTTTTTCTTCCAAATTATTTAAATTACAAAATCATTATACCAGTATTTGAGCAGTACACTTCACCTATAGCGCTTAATATGCCAAACTTAGCTTCAATTACATACGGAATAAATTATGAGTACGTTTGCCTTTGGCTTGGGCGCTACCACTGTTTATATCATAGGATGGATAGCGACCATATTTGCACTGTACAATCGAGAGGCTTTGAAAAATAACCTACTTCAAACCATTGCTCTGATTGCCATTGTGCTTCATGCGGTTGTTGTATTTCAATTACTTTCAAAAGATGGTGGTTTAGACCTAAGTCTAACGAAAGTAATTGCCCTGTTAGCACTGGTAATTAACCTTTTGGTGTATTTTAGTCGATTGCGAAAACCTATTCATAGCTTGTACCTGGCTCTATTTCCAATCTCAGCTGCCACTCTTTTGGTTGCGCTCTTTAGCACCAGCACTAAGGCTACAATTTTTGTCCCTTTAGGCTTACAGGCGCATATTTTAATTTCTATATTAGCTTACAGTTTTTTGGCTATTGCGGCTTTACAAGCTCTTTTGGTCGGCTATCAAAATTGGCAACTCAAACACAAGCATCAAGATATCTTAATGCGAACCATGCCGGCGCTAGAAACCATGGAAAGCCTATTGTTTAAGCTAATCTGGGTGGGTGAAATTCTTTTAACCATTTCATTAATCACAGGTTTCTACCAGTATGATGATTTTTTTGCTCAGCAGCTAATTCACAAAGTTGCCTTTAGTATTGTTGCTTGGGCGGTTTATGCCGTATTACTCTTTGGCAGGCATTTCTATGGCTGGCGTGGCCGCAGAGCTATTAATTGGACTTGGGCGGGTTTTTCTGGAATTCTTCTTGGCTATATTGGCAGTAAAGTCGTTATTGAACTGATACTAAATTAACTCTTGCTAGTTGATATATTGAACAATCTCATTCAACATTAGCCCTCTTTTGTTTTAGAGGCTAAATTTTTGGAAGGCACTCACCCATTTATTCTTTGGGGCATCTTATTTTCGCTGCTTATTTTGTCAGCGTTTTTTTCTGGTTCAGAAACCAGCATGATGTCACTCAACCCCTATCGACTTAGACATCAACGTAAAAAAAGCTCTGGCGCCAGACGTGCCGCTAAGCTTTTGGCTATGCCTGATCGGTTAATTGGCCTAATTTTAGTCGGTAATAATGCGGTTAATATTCTGGCAGCAATTATCGCCAATATGCTCGCTATCCATTACGTTGGCGAAGCGGCAGCACCTTGGGTTGCCACAGCAACATTGACTATTTTGGTTCTGGTGTTTTCAGAGGTCACACCGAAAACTATTGCTGCCCAAAATCCTGAGTGGTTTGCCTTTAAAGCCAGTCATATCCTAAAGCCCCTACTCCAGCTTTTAACTCCTCTAGTGTGGTCTATCAATAAGCTAACCAATACTTTTATTAGTGTACTTGGTTTTGATCCCAACAAAGACCGCGATGACAGTCTAGATTCTGAGGAATTAAAATCGTTAGTAGATCTGTCTGGGCATAAATTATCTGATAGTAATCAGGGCATGCTTCGCGCAATTCTAGAACTCGACAATATGACCGTTGAGGACATTATGATTCCTCGTAACGAAGTGAGCGGACTGGATCTAGAGGAAGATATTGATACCCTAATGGAGCAAATCCTTTCCTGTGAATATACACGACAGCCAGTTTACTCAGGAGATATCAATAATATTATTGGAATTTTTCATGTCCGCAAAGCCAATCATCTATTGCGCGCGGAGACTATTACACACAAGGCAATCAAACGATTTGCTGACGAGGCGTACTTTATACCGGAAAGCACCAAGCTAACTACACAGCTACTTAATTTCAAAAAAATGCGTAGCCGATTTGCCGTCGTGGTTGATGAATATGGTGAAGTTCAGGGCCTAGTTACCTTGGAAGATATCTTGGAAGAAATTGTAGGTGACTTCACCACCAATGAAGCTGATCGCATAGAAGAAATTATCGCCCAACAAGATGGCAGCTTCCTAATTGACGGTGCCGCTACTATTCGAGAAATTAACAAAGCAACTAATTGGGATTTGCCTCTAGATGGCCCTAAAACGATGAATGGTTTGGTGCTAGAACAATTAGAAAGCATTCCCGATGGCAATGTAAGCTTTAATCTGAACCAATTTAAGTTTGAAACCATTGAAATTAACGGTACAAGAGTAAAAAAAGTCGCCGCAACTTGCCTTACGCCCGCGCCAATTGAATCTAGCACTTAACCAATTGGGTCTTATGTATTGTTTTTATCAGCCCTTTCTGTGCAACTGTTAATTACAGCCTGTCGCTGATTCTCGTCCAAATAAATCCAGTTTCTTATTTCTTCACTGGTGCGGTAACAGCCGACACAGACCTCTTCATCGTCAAGTCGGCAAATTGAAATACAGGGTGAGCTGAATTTATCCATTTAAAGTTATCTCGATTATCTTTTTACTTCTCAGCCCTTAACTGCTGAAGCTGTTGCTGTGTTGGGTAACGCAAATTAATTTGAGCATCTAAAACAAAATTTAGCATATCCACCATAACTTTAAGGGTAAATCCCCAAATTTTGTAGTCGTCATACATTACGTAGGGTAATTGAATTTTTCTTTCACTGAGTTCGAAATATTTATAGCCATCAGTATCCAGTAGCAACTTGAGAGGAAAATTAAATACGGCCGCTATCTCAGATGGATCGGATTGCAAATGATAAGGCGATGCTACCCATCCCATAAACGGCGCCACCCGTAACATACTTAAACGAGGTGAATCACTGGGCAACATACCAAGTAACTCTATCTTATCGGAAGTAAGGCCAATTTCTTCTTCAGTTTCACGTAAGGCAGTTGCTAAAAGATTTTGATCGCAGGACTCTTTCATGCCCCCAGGGAAAGCCACTTCACCAGCATGATGATTAAGATGCTTAGCGCGCTCGGTTAAAATAATATGGGGATCCAATGGATCACCATGCAAAAGAAGCATCACCGCAGCTTTGGTGCAAGCATTTTCTAACTCGGAATCAATGGCCGAAGGCGTATAATGTTTTAATCGTTGTGAAATAGTGGCTAACATACAGTCATTATACGTTTATTTATAATAATTCTTGAGGGATTTATGAAATACTGTTCAGAATGTGGCACCCCAGTTTCCCTGAAGATCCCAGAGGGAGATAACAGGCTGCGCTTTGTTTGCCCAAACTGCAAAACTGTGCATTATCAAAATCCATTAGTTATTGTAGGGGTATTACCAGAATATAAGCAGCAAATTCTGCTTTGCAAGCGCGCTATTGAGCCACAAAAAGATCGCTGGACACTGCCTGCCGGATTTATGGAAAATGACGAATCTACGCTTGAGGGCGCATTGAGAGAATGCCAAGAAGAGGCGCATGCATCAGTTATTGAGCCTAAACTTTACGCACTTTATGATATTCCATATATCAATCAGGTCTATGTATTCTATCGCGCGCAACTCGCTAATTTGAACTTTGGCCCCAGCGCAGAATCTACTGAGGTGGCGTTGTTCAATGAGCAAGATATTCCATGGAATCAACTGGCTTTCCCAGTTGTCACTGCCGTGCTTAAGCGTTATTTAGATGATCGCAAAAAAGACCATTTTGAAGTCTTTAATGATGTGATTAAACGCAGAAAATAATCTTAGTTAAAACAAAACGCCCGCACTACAAAGCAGCGCGGGCGCTTGGCATCAGAATAACAAATTAAAGCTTATCAGCGTTTTCTGATAGGTATGCGGCAACACCCTCTGGGGTATCTTTCATACCGCTATCACCTTTATTCCAACCTGCAGGACAGACTTCGCCATGCTCCTGATGGAAGGCAAGGGCATCAATCATACGCAGCATCTCATCAACATTTCGGCCTAGTGGCAAATCGTTGACTACCTGATGTCTAACCAAACCCTCTTCATCAATTAAGAAAGAACCACGGAATGCAACGCCATCAGCATGCTCAACATCATAAGCTTGGCAAATTTCATGCTTAACATCAGCAACCAGTGGGTATTTAACTGCACCAATACCACCATCATTAACGTCAGTATTACGCCATGCATTGTGAGAAAATTGTGAATCAATCGAAACACCAATGACTTCTACACCGCGGTCAACGAAATCTTGATAACGGTGATCGAAAGCAATCAGCTCAGATGGGCATACAAAAGTAAAATCGAGAGGGTAAAAGAAAATAACAGCTTTTTTGCCCTTAATTGTTTCTGCAAGATTAAAGTTGTCGATAATCTCACCACTGCCGGTTACTGCAGCAGCCGTAAAATCTGGTGCTGGCTTACCTACTAATACAGCCATATTGGTTACTCCTAATAAAAAAGTGACTTGTTTAAAAAATGTAATCTAGAGAGGATAGTTTCACATTGGCAAACTTTCAACCAATTGAAAGTTTTTATTGTGTTTATAGCAATATCCGCAAGATTTAATATTTACAATATTAACAGCATTTCAACCGTCTTTTGGCGCAAAAAAAGGGGCGACTAAGTCACCCCTTTTTCTACCACTAGCAACCCTTAAAAAGTTTTGCTAAGTGATAGTCTAGCATTTCTAGATTCACCCACAGCCACCTGATGGGTGCTGTGTGAATGCGGGAAGTAAACTTCGTCTGATAAGTTTTCCACATTTAATTGAAGTTTAAGATCGTCTGCAATGCTGTAGTAAACCGCTGCATCAACTCTGGTATAAGCCGGAAGCAGTAAATTAGGATTGTCGTCTTTAATAGCCGATTCGCCCTGATGCATTACACCCAACGCCCACCCAAAGTTAGGATTAACATCATAGGTTGTCCAGATCGAATAAGTGGACTCAGGGATTTCTCTTGGCTGCCCACCATTGGCAGTCTCCCCATCAATATTGCTGTAGCTAAATGCAACATTAAGATTGTCATTAACTCGGCCCTTGAGCTCAAGTTCAAAACCTTCGACATAAAGACCTCTCTCAGTAATATAATCTGAGCTGGTACCATCGTATCCTGCAATTTCTGACTCACTTTCAAAATAAGCTGACGTTAGACTTAGATACTTGTTTAGATCTAATTTAATGCCTAGCTCTGAGGTTTCATAATAATCTGGCTTAAGTGTCTCACCCGAACCAGGAGCTCCACCCGTTAGCTTCTTATACTGCTCACCTGATCGTGGCGCAAAGCTTTCACTGTAACTGTAGTAAACAGAAAGATTGTTTTGCGGCTTGTAAATTAGGCCAAATCTTGGTGAAAACTCAGTATCCACTCGTGCTGCAGAGGAATCATTTTTAATATCATCAACTTTAATATCAAATTTATCGTAACGACCACCCAGCAATACAATTAGGTTATCAGTAACATCAATTTGGTCTTGAAAATAGAAAGAGCTTACCGTTATATCTGTCTCGGTACTCGATTTGAGCGCCTTGTCACATGATGAGCCCGTATATTCAACAGCAGTAGCAATGCCATTTGCATTAATAGCGAAATCCATTGGGTTTGCTACATTAAATGATTCTCTATCGTCATTGCTTGCACCACAGACATTTGTAGTCCAATAAGTATCGTATCGCAGGTTACTGTTATCTGTTTTAACTGACTCAAAACCAGTAAGAATAGTATGAGTCATATTTCCAACACTGAGCTCATTAACCAAGTTTGCCGATAGAATTAAATTATCTCTTTCAGTGGGATCATGATAGCCATCCATGGTTACAATATTTGAGTCAAGGTCATAGCTATTGGCATATGTATTTTGATACATTTTTTCAAAGCTACTCGAGGTTAAAGATAGCGTTCCCTTGGTAGACTCAGAAAATCTTCGACTCAGCGATGCCCGCAGCACAGAGGCCTCAAGGGTACTAAGATTTTCATCCTTATCACCGAATACAATTTCGCTTAGGGCTTTAACCGGCTCGCCATTGGCAGTAGGAATACCGCGATCGATAAATCGTTCATGATCCATATATTCGTAGGACAGATCTAAATCCGTATCTGCATCTAGCGCAATGCTTACTGTAGGGTTGATGCCAAAACGGTTACCGTTATAAAAATCTCTATGATTTTCAAGCGAGTCATTATGGACATTTAAGCGAAAGGCTACTGACTCACTTAGATTGGTATTTATATCTGCAGCTAGATCAGAAGCACCAAAGGAATCCATGCCAATATCAACGGTTTTGAAATCTTGGCCATTAACTGCTTTTTTGGACACTCTATTGATAATGCCACCGGTACCACCGCGACCAAACAATAACGCATTGGGTCCTCTAAGAACCTCTACTTGCTCAACGTTGTATAAAGGGCGATAGTATTGGACGTCGTCTCTTACACCATCTTGATAAAAGTCTGCCGTTGATCTAACTCCGCGAAAAACAACCGCGTCTCGATGACCCTCGCCTAAAGAAGTATTAATACCAGGCGTATATCTGACAATATCACCAATTTCTTTGAAGCCTTTTTTTCGAACATCCTCGTCAGTAACAATTGAAAGAGATTGAGGCACATCAATAATAGGCGTCGGAATTTTAAGCGCGTTCATTTGATCGCTTTGCAATACTCTACCTTTGACTAAGATTTCCTCAAAATTACTTTCAGCTACAACAACGCCTGAAATAAGGGATGCACACAGAACCGTGACATCTAACAGTCTGACTTTTTTCATAAATTATCTCGTGGTTAAAAACATGATTAGGATTTAACGCTAATGGTAATGATTATCATTTATATTTGCAACAATTATTTAACTTTAATTATAATTTTTTACCTTTTACACCAAACCAAAAGCCAAAATACTCAGTAACTAAAGGCAGTTGATTAGATTATTTAAATGATAACCATTTGCATTTAGGTGATTTTTTCTTATAATGTAATCCTATTAATGCTGTCTATACTGACTTCAAATAACACTTTTACCCTAGTAAAAATATAGAGCAAACAAACTATGAATGAATTTATTATTATGTTCCGCGAAGGTCTTGAAGCCTCCCTAATTGTTGGAATCATCTATACCCTTCTTATAAAGCAGGGACTAACTAGGGAGATTCAACAACTTTGGCTTGGCGTTGCAAGCGCAATTGTGGCTAGCATAATTACTGGTTTCGCTCTGGTTCAGGTAAAAAGCTCCATAGGTAATGCTTCCATTGAGGCGTTATTTGAGGGAGTCGCCATGATCGCTACCGCCGGTTTAATCTGGTATGTGATTTTTTGGCTTTCAAAACAAGTTGGTGCTACGGCTGCACTAAAAGATGAGGCTAATCAAGCAGTCGAGAGTGCTGGCTGGGGAATCTTTTTAATTATTTTCTTCGCAATTTTTAGAGAAGGCTTTGAAACGGCTATTTTCTTGATGGGAAGCTTCTCGATGACTGAGTCATTCTCGTATACCGGCTTTACCGTTGGATTGTTACTAGCAATTGCCATTGGCTATGCCATAGTGATTCAAGGCAAGAAAATACAACTTAAGTCATTCTTCAGAGCCACAAGCCTTTTGTTAGTGGTTTTTGCTTCAGGCATGATGACCTATGGCACGCATGAAATTGAAGAATTCTTAGTGAAAGGCGATCATTTGCAGGTAGTTGGCTTAGAATCCAAGCAAGATATTGCTCGCCCTTACAGCATCCTAAAACCTAAAACTGAATTAGGCGAATCAGATAATCCTGCTTTTTATTCTTACAACATTAACGGCAAAGAGAAGTACACCCATCTATTGCATGACAAGGGTCATATCGGTGTATTTTTGAAGGGGTTTGTCGGCTATAACAGCAACCCCAACTGGATCGAGTTATTTGTGTGGATACTCTCATTGGCATTTGGTTTGCGATTATGGCGTAAGTTTTATTTTACAAAACCAGCTTAAAATCTATAAATAATAAAAAAACGCTCGATGGTTTAGATCATCGAGCGTTTTTTTATAGTTTCTTAATATCTGCTGACTGTCTATTCTTCGCCAACATTTTCATCAATTAATGTCTTTAACTCACCTTTTTCATGCATCTCGGTCACAATATCACAGCCGCCAATAAGTTCGCCGGCTACCCATAACTGAGGGAAAGTTGGCCAGTTACCATATTTTGGCAGGTTTGCTCTAATTTCTGGGTTTGATAGCACATCAACGAAGGCAAAGCGTTGACCGCAGGCCATTAATGCCTGAACTGTGCGCGCTGAAAAACCACACTGTGGCTGATTAGGTGACCCTTTCATGTAGAGTAAAACTGAGTTGTTTTCTACTTGATCACGTATTGTTTCCATAATATCCATTAAAAAAGCCCTGTATTGATTGCTGTTAGGTTTATTTTACCCTTTTTAGCCTTATAGCTAAAGGAAGATACGCTAAATGCGCTATATTGCGATGAATGTTAAATATTCCTATAATTGATGGCGGTTAAGGGCAGCAACGCTGCCCTTTTTACGTTTTTTTAAAAAACAATGAATGTGAGTGATTATGGGCGATAAAGCCTTAATGAATACCTACGGCGAAAAGGCCATGACTTTAGTCAGTGGTGAAGGTGCTTGGCTGTATGATGAAAAAGGTAATAAATACCTAGATGCACTCTCTGGTATTGCCGTTTGTGGGCTAGGTCATTCACACCCTGAAATCAGTAAAGTTATTGCTAATCAGGCATCTGAATTAATTCATTGTTCTAATTTTTTTGCGATTCCAAGCCAGCAGCAACTCGCTGAAAAGCTGTGCGATATTTCGGGTATGACCAATGTATTTTTTGGTAACTCTGGAGCGGAAGCTAATGAGGCAGCAATAAAAATAGCGCGATTACATGGTAATAAGAAAGGTATTAAATTACCCACAATATTGGTTATGGACAATGCCTTTCACGGCAGAACCTTGGCGACATTGACTGCCTCGGGTAGTAGAAAAATACAAGCAGGATTTGAACCGCTGGTAAGGGGCTTTGCTCGTGGGCCATTCAATGATATCGAAGCATTGAGAACTATTGCTGATAACAACCCTGATATCTGTGCTATTTTTGTTGAGCCTATTCAGGGTGAAGGCGGTATCAATTTGGCGGATGCAAAGTACTTTCAACAGTTAAGAGATTTATGTGATGAACTTGACTGGCTGCTAATGTTTGATGAGGTTCAAACTGGTAATGGAAGAACAGGTAGGTTCTTTTACCATCAATATAGTGGTGTTCAACCCGATGTGGTAACCACGGCTAAGGGTCTGGGCAACGGCATGCCTATTGGCGCCTGTCTGGCTCATGGTGAGGCAGCTACATTGATGCAACCGGGCAATCATGGCTCAACCTTTGGCGGCAATCCTTTAGCTAGCGCTGTTGCACTTAAGGTAGTGGAACTTATTGAGTCTGGAGATATTTACCAAAGAGCGGTCAAAGTGGGTAATATTATTATGCAAGGATTGACCGATGCACTCGAAGGCGTTGAGCATGTTAAAGATATTAGAGGCTGCGGCTGTATGATTGGGATTGAATTAAATCAACCCTGTAAATCTTTATACACTGAAGCTTTGAAGCATGGTTTGGTGATCAATGTCACCGCTGACTCGGTTATCAGACTATTACCACCAATGATTATGACGGACCAAGAAGCTCAACAGGTTGTAAGCATTCTGGCTCCCCTAATTAAAGACTTCCAATAGGCGTCACGCACATGGCTGTTAGACATTTTCTTACCCTACATGACCTTACACCTGCTGAGCTAAATCAGGTAATTGATTCTGCGATTGCGTTAAAAAAAGCACATCGTGAAAACACACAACAACCTGTATTAGCACAGAAGGTCTTGGCGATGATTTTTGAAAAATCATCCACCCGAACCCGAGTTTCCTTTGAAGCGGGTATGGCACAGTTAGGTGGAAGTGCCCTTTTCCTTTCACCAACAGATACTCAGTTGGGTCGTGGCGAGCCGATTGAAGATTCTGCGCGAGTAATCTCCAGAATGACCGACATTATTATGATCAGAACCTTTGGTCATGACAAAATTGAAACATTTGCTAAGCATTCTAGCGTACCAGTTATCAACGCCCTAACCGACAGCTTTCATCCCTGTCAGTTACTGGCCGATGTGCAAACTTATGTTGAGCATCGCGGATCTATTCAGGGTAAGACTGTCGCCTGGGTCGGAGATGGCAATAATATGTGTCATTCTTGGATCAATGCGGCTATGCAATTTGATTTTAAATTGCGCATTGCCTGCCCTGAAGGCTATGAACCAGATGCGGCTATTTTGGCGAGCGCGGGCGAGCGCGTTGTTTTAACTCATAATCCAGCAGAGGCAGTGACTGATGCAGATCTTGTCACTACAGATGTATTTGCCTCGATGGGACAAGAAGCCGAGCAGGCTACTAGGCTAAAGCATTTTGATGGTTTTCAGGTTAATCATGCACTCATGGCCAAAGCTGCAGATAAGGCACTCTTTATGCATTGCTTGCCTGCACACCGAGGTGAAGAAGTTTCAGCTGAATTACTAGAAGATACGTCTATTTCTGTGGTTTGGGATGAAGCAGAAAATCGTCTGCATGCACAAAAGGCACTGATGCTTTTCTTGCTAAATCAGTAATATTTTAAAGCTATTACTGATTTAGCCTTTGTAGGACACATCGTCAATTTCATACTCTACTTCACCGCCGGGAGTATGAACATTAACAACATCACCAACCTCTTTGCTGATTAATGCGCGAGCAATGGGTGATTGATAGGAAATTTTTCCAGCATTTACGTCAGCTTCGTCATCACCAACAATACGATAGCTTAATTCTTCATCGGTTTCGGTGTTGATGATTGTCACTGTGGAACCGAAGATAACCCTATCAGATTCTGGCATTTGGGAAATATCTACTACCTGGCAAAGTGAGAGTTTGGACTCGATATCTTGAATACGACCTTCGATAAAGCCCTGCTGTTCTCTGGCAGCATGATATTCAGCATTCTCTTTTAAATCACCATGCTCACGCGCTTCTGCAATCGCCTGAATAACCGCTGGGCGATCTTCTTTCTTGAGCTTTTCAAGCTCAATACGAAGTGCCGCTTCACCCTCAACTGTCATGGGTATTTTTTGCATTAGCTAATTGCCTTATGTAGCGTTTGTAGATCACGAACTTGGATATCACCAGCAAACATTATTGCCTCGCATACCGCTCTTCCGCCCGCCATCGTTGTAGTATAGTAGACTTGATGCTGCTCTGCACTAGAGCGTATAGCACTGGAATCAGAGATTGCTTTACGACCCTCAGTGGTATTAATAATAAGATGAATCTTATCACTTTTAATCATATCCACAATATGTGGTCTGCCTTCTTGAACCTTATTAACCAGTTCAACTTCAAGACCAGCATCAGCAATCACTTTGGCAGTACCCTTGGATGCAACTAGTTTGAAGCCCATCGATAATAGGTCTTTTGCCAGGCTAGGTAGTTGATCCTTATCTCTATCGCGAACACTGATAAATGCAGTTCCCTTAGAAGGTATTTCATCACTGGCACCTAATTCAGCTTTGCCATAGGCTTCAGCAAAGGTTTCACCTACGCCCATAACTTCACCCGTCGATTTCATCTCTGGCCCAAGAATTGGGTCGATTCCAGGGAATTTATTAAACGGGAATACGGCTTCTTTTACGCTGTAGTAAGGAGGCACTATTTCTTTTGTGAAATTCTGCGACTCTAAGGTCTGCCCAACCATACATCGAGCGGCTATTTTAGCTAGAGAGGTACCAATACATTTGGAAACAAATGGCACTGTTCGCGATGCACGAGGATTGACTTCAATCACATAGATTTCATCATCCTGTAATGCTAACTGTACATTCATCAAGCCGCGAACACCGAGTTCACGCGCCATTTTTTTACAGACTTCACGCATCTCATTTTGAACATCTTCACTCAAACTGTAAGGCGGCAAAGAACAGGCTGAATCACCAGAGTGAATACCCGCTTGCTCAATATGCTGCATAATGGCGCCGATCACTACTTGCTCGCCATCACTAACGGCATCGACATCAACTTCAATCGCATTTGGCAGGAAGAAGTCTAGCAGCACCGGTGAATCTTCTGACACCTCTACAGCGGTTCGCATGTAATGACGCAGTTCGTCCTCTTTATAAACAATCTCCATAGCGCGACCACCCAGCACATAGGAGGGTCGAACAACCAATGGATAACCAATTTTTTCAGCTAAAACAACAGCCTCTTCCGCGCTTCGAGCTGTAGCATTTGATGGCTGTAGTAAACCGAGTTTTTCAATCATCTGCTGGAATCTTTCACGATCTTCAGCACGATCAATAGCATCTGGCGTTGTGCCGACAATAGGCACACCCTCTGCCTCTAGAGCGCGAGCTAATTTCAACGGTGTCTGACCACCAAACTGAACAATCACACCTTTGGGCTTTTCTAAACGAACAATTTCTAGGACATCTTCAAGCGTCACTGGCTCAAAAAATAATCGATCAGAGGTATCGTAATCAGTAGACACGGTTTCTGGGTTACAGTTAACCATAATGGTTTCGTAACCATCATCACGCATGGCCAGCGCTGCATGAACACAGCAGTAGTCAAACTCAATTCCTTGACCAATTCTGTTTGGTCCACCGCCTAACACCAGTATCTTATCGCGATTACTGGGCTGCGCTTCGCATTCTTCTTCATAGGTTGAATACATGTAGGCAGTGTCGGTAGAAAATTCTGCCGCACAGGTATCCACGCGCTTATAAACTGGGTGAACATCTAACTGGTTACGATATTCACGCACCGCCTGTTCGCCACAGCCTAGAATGCTTCCCAAACGCTTATCGGAAAACCCTTTGCGCTTAAGTTTAAATAATGTCGTTTTATCTAAAGCTGTTAACTCAGAGCCCTCGAGCTGTTGCTCGTGCTTTATTAAATCTTCAATTTGCACCAAGAACCATGGATCGATCTTGGTGATATTAAACATTTCTTCAAGACTCATACCCGCACGGAAACCGTCGGCTACGTACCAGATACGATCTGGACCCGCTTCAGCTAATTGGTTATTTAGAATACTGGTTGATGAGTCATCTGCAGGATCAATCACGGGATCAAATCCAGAAACACCCACCTCTAATCCACGCAATGCCTTATGCATTGACTCTTGGAATGTACGACCAATAGCCATAACTTCACCTACAGACTTCATCTGCGTGGTTAGTTTTGGGCTGGCTTGATTGAATTTCTCAAAGGCGAAACGCGGTACCTTGGTGACCACATAATCAATACTTGGCTCAAAAGACGCTGGTGTTGCTCCACCAGTAATTTCATTTTGAAGTTCATCTAGTGTGTAGCCAACTGCTAACTTGGCTGCAACCTTGGCAATTGGGAAACCAGTCGCTTTTGAAGCCAATGCTGATGAACGTGAAACACGAGGGTTCATCTCGATAACAATCAAACGACCATTTTCTGGGTTTACCGCAAACTGAACGTTTGAGCCACCAGTCTCAACACCAATCTCACGCAATACACTGACCGAGGCATTACGCATTATCTGATATTCTTTATCGGTTAAGGTTTGCGCAGGGGCAACAGTGATTGAGTCCCCTGTGTGGATACCCATAGGATCCAAGTTTTCAATGGAACAGATAATGATGCAGTTATCGTTGCGATCTCTGACCACTTCCATTTCAAATTCTTTCCAACCAATCAGCGATTCATCAATCAATAATTCATTGGTGGGCGAGAGATCGAGACCACGTCGGCAAATTTGTTCGAATTCTTCTCGGTTATAGGCGATACCACCCCCTGATCCACCCATAGTAAATGAGGGACGAATAACGCAGGGGAAGCCAAAACGATCGGCAACCTGGTAGGCTTCTTCTAGACTATGAGCAATGCCAGAATTTGGCGTCTCTAAACCAATAGCCTTCATGGCTTTATCAAAACGCTCTCGGTCTTCTGCCTTGTCGATAGCGTCGGCATTGGCGCCAATCATTTCAACATTATATTTCTCTAAAACGCCATGTTTAGCAAGATCTAGGGCACAGTTAAGCGCTGTTTGACCGCCCATCGTGGGCAACAAAACATCAGGTCTTTCTTTTTCGATGATTTTCTCTACAGTACCCCACTCAACCGGCTCAATATAGGTGGCATCCGCCATGGCTGGATCGGTCATAATGGTGGCTGGATTAGAGTTAACCAATATCACTCTATAGCCTTCTTCTCTCAGAGCCTTACAGGCCTGAGCACCAGAATAATCAAACTCACAGGCCTGTCCAATAACAATCGGGCCTGCTCCAAGAATTAAAACGCTTTGTATATCTGTTCTTTTTGGCATAGGGTCGCTACTCAGTCAAGACGCTTAACGTCTAGCCTCCATTAATTCTATAAAGTGATCAAATAATGGTGCCGCATCATGCGGACCAGGACTTGCTTCAGGGTGACCCTGGAAACTAAATGCAGGTTTATCCGTGCGGTGGATACCTTGCAGAGATGCATCAAATAACGAACGATGTGTGGCTTGCAGACAATCTGGCAATCCCTCTTCTTCAACCGCAAAACCATGATTCTGGCTCGTAATCATCACCGTTTTATTCGCAATATCTTCTACTGGATGGTTGGCACCATGATGACCAAACTTCATCTTTGCCGTTTTAGCCCCAGAAGCTAGTGCGAGTAACTGGTGACCTAAGCAAATGCCGAATAGTGGGATATCCGTTTTTAATAATTCTGTAATTGCTTCAATCGCATAGTCACAGGGCTCTGGATCACCCGGCCCATTTGAGAGAAAAACGCCATCTGGGTTCATGGCTAAAACATCGCTTGCAGGCGTTTGCGCAGGAACAACCGTTAGGTCACATCCTCTGTCAGCCAGCATACGCAATATATTTTGCTTAACGCCAAAATCATAGGCAACAACTTTAAATTTAAAGTCAGTTTGTTGCTCATAGTCATGTCCTAATTGCCAGCTCTTGTGCTGCCATTGGTAGGCTTCAGCAGTTGTCACCTGTTTTGCCAAATCCATTCCCTTAAGGCCCGGGAATTGTTTAGCTGCTTCCACTGCTTTTTGCTCGTCGATATCACCGACAATAATACAGCCACTTTGCGAACCTGTTTCACGCAAAATACGCGTCAGCTTTCTGGTGTCTATATCTGCAATACCCACAACACCGCGTTCAGCGAGATACTGATCTAGGCTTTGCTCACTGCGAAAGTTTGACACCATCAAAGGTAGGTCACGGATAACCAATCCGGCAGCCCAAATTTGGTTGGATTCTTGATCTGCAGTATTGACACCGACATTTCCAATATGAGGGTAAGTTAGGGTAACAATTTGATTGGCATAAGAAGGATCTGTGAGAATTTCTTGGTAGCCTGTCATTGCAGTATTAAAAACCACCTCACCAACAGATATACCGTCAGCACCTATAGCGGTTCCTCTGAAAATTGTTCCATCTGCAAGCGCGAGAACGGCCTCCCGGTTAGTCTGGGAATTCACACAACCTCCTAATTATATTGAGTCTATTCTGATAGGATTAAGCTGAAAAGCCCTGAGATTATTTGCAAAAAAACGAGATGAAACTGGTGGTCTCATCTCGCTCTCTTAGAAATATTCAGTATATTCGCCTCTCGAATCAGTGCCGATATTAGTTATCGAATCTGAGAAAGTATTTTAGGGCAAATGAACCTGTTTTGTCCATCACTGATGAATTTATTTTTGACGAAAATTTATATTTTTTTAGCGGTTAAACTTACAAATTTAGACTGAGCACGTCTTGCATACTGTGGAGACCAGAGGACTTCTGGTTAAGCCACTTTGCAGCGCGAAGCGCCCCATTAGCAAAAGCCATACGACTGGAGGCTTTATGCGTAATTTCGACGCGCTCACCCTCGGCCGCAAACAGTACGGTATGATCGCCAACAACGTCACCTGCTCGCTGTGTAGCAAAACCGATAGTTTGTCGATCTCTGGCACCTGTTTGGCCTTCACGGCCGTAAACGGCTACTTCTTTAAGATCTCTATTCAGCGCACCTGCAACTGATTCACCCAATGACAATGCAGTACCTGATGGAGCATCCACCTTATGACGATGATGTGTCTCTGAGATTTCAATATCAACCTCATCGCCCAAAATTGACGCGGCAAGCTCGGCAAGCTTGAAACACAGGTTAACTCCAGTGGCGTAGTTAGATGCCATACAGATAGCAATTTTTTCACTGGCCTGATGAACATGTTGCAACTGCTGATCATCAAAGCCAGTTGTACCCACAACGATTTTTTTCCCCTGCTCAGCACATAGGGCAATATTTGCTGTCGTTGACGCTGGGGTACTAAAATCGATAAGAACATCAAACTGATCAACAACCTCTTGCAGGGATGAGACCACAGCAATGCCATTGCTGCCAATTCCCGCCAACTCACCTGAGTCAACGCCAATCAGCGTGCTGTCTGGGCGTTCGATTGCCGCACTTAGTTGTAGATCATCGCTCTGAGCAATCGCCTCAATTAAGGCTTTACCCATGCGTCCACCTGCTCCAGTTATGGCTATATTGATCATTTTATTGTCCAAAATTTTGTTATTAGGGGTAACTCTACTCTAACCTGTAAGATTATCGAAGAATTTTTTCACACCATCAAACCAACTTGAGGTTCTTGGCGAGTGCTTGTCTTTCCCCATTAGACTTTTATCAAAGCTTTCGAGTAACTCGCGCTGATCTTCGCCTAGGTTAACTGGTGTTTCCAAAGCCACTCGGCACAATAAATCACCTGTAGCGCCACCGCGCACAGGAGCAACACCTTTGCCACGCAATCTAAATAGCTTTCCAGTCTGTGTCTCAGCGGGAATTTTAAGCTTCACTTTCCCAGTTAAGGTGGGAACTTCCAGTACTCCACCCAGAGCTGCCTGAGCAAAACTAATTGGAACTTCACAGTGTAAGTTACTGCCAT
>JAYQEC010000004.1:0-23757 GCA_038138645.1 Porticoccaceae bacterium
GCCCCGGATTGTGATTCCGGTGGTCGCGGGTTCAATCCCCGTCGTCCACCCCATTCCCCCTTCTAAAATTTTTTATCAAATTTTAAAATCATTGTTTTTATCTGGTTTAGTTTTTCAGGTAAAATGCTGGCATTAAATCCTTTGTAAATGCTGAACACAATCAACCCTATATAGGCCGAACTTTTATGTCTGCACTTATTCTAGATGGCAAATCATTAGCAAAGAAAACTGAAGATGAACTCAGTCAACGTGTAACTGCTCTCAAGCAGGCTAATAAGGGTCAAGCACCTATACTCGCCACCATCTTAGTGGGTTCGGACCCTGCCTCTGGCACCTATGTAAAAATGAAGCAAAATGCTTGTAAACGCATTGGCATGGAGAGTATTGCTGTTGAATTACCAGAAGAAACTACCACTGAACAGCTATTAGCAAAAATAAATGAATTAAATGCCAATCCAGATTGTCACGGTATTCTTTTGCAACACCCTGTTCCATCACAGATTGATGAGCGCGCCTGCTTTGATGCTATTGCAGCAGAGAAAGATGTTGATGGTGTTACCTGCTTAGGCTTTGGTCGTATGGCAATGAATGAGCCTGCCTATGGCTCTGCTACACCACAAGGCATTATGCGCATCCTAGAAGCCTATGATATCGAGCTTTCTGGCAAACACGCGGTCGTTGTGGGTAGAAGTCCTATCCTGGGTAAACCTATGGCACTTATGCTTTTAAATGCCAATGCCACGGTAACAATCTGTCATTCCCGCACCCAAGATCTTCCATCATTAATTAAACAGGCTGATATCTTGGTGGGTGCTGTGGGTCGCCCCGAATTTATTAAAGCAGAATGGATAAAAGATGGCGCTGTAGTGGTTGATGCCGGTTATCACCCTGGCGGCCTGGGTGATATTGAGCTAGCGCCAATAGAGGATTCAGCAACGGCATATACCCCTGTTCCTGGTGGTGTTGGTCCGATGACCATTAACACACTTATCTTGCAATGCGTTATGGCAGCAGAAAAAAAACTGGGGTAATTAAATTAAACTAGGATCTAGGGAATAGCAGATGTCAGGTTTGTCCTTTAATCTAGATATTCTGGTCGCTCACCGGGGATTGCAAGCTAGTTATCCAGAAAACACTGCTCTGGCACTTAATAAGGCGATTGCAAAGGGTGCTCAATATATTGAATTAGATATTCAATTTAGTGCTGACTGCCGACCCGTTATTTATCATGACCCTGATCTACAAAGAGTAAGCCACGGCTCAGGCAAGGTTTGGGATTATTCTTTACAACAACTAGTTAAGATGCCGGCCTATGAGCCCGATCGACTCGGCAAACGCTTTATATCGGAAACCATTGCCCCTTTACAAGCTTTAGTCCCCATTTTGCAGGCAAACCCCAAGGTAACCGCCTTTGTTGAGCTTAAAGAGGAATCTATAGCGCATTGTGGTAGAGAGCGTATGCTGAGTGAGGTCATCCAATGTCTATCGCTGGTAAAGAAACAGGTGGTGCTAATTAGTTATGATTATTTATTAGTTCAATCTGCAAGAGAGAGGCTATGGGGTCCAGTAGGTGTAGTATTAAAGGAATGGCAGGATCTTCACTCGGATATAGTAAAAAATATCGCCTCAGATTATATATTTGTAGACCACGAGAAAATACCAGACGATTTTAGGCACCCAAAACGCGACGCGACCTGTCTAGTCGCCTATGAAGTTGATAGCATTGAAAAGGGAAAACAGCTTTTAGACAAAGGTATAACAATGCTTGAAACCTTTGAATTAGAGCGACTTAGCTAGCTAATTACGCCCTTCGCCACTGAGTACCTTCACGACTATCTTCAAGAACAACACCAGCATCCAATAACTGCTGTCTAATCTGATCTGCTTTAGCAAAATCTTTATCCTGTTTAGCCTGCTGTCTGGCTTGAATTTGTTGTTCTATCTGTTCAGCAGATAATTCATCATTGCCTCTGGCAAGGGTAAACCAATCCTCGGGATCCTGCTGCAACAGTCCCAGAATATCCGCAAGACCAGCAAGCTCAGCCATTAATTGCTGTTGTTCATGTCCTTTAGCTTGATTAACAGCCTTAGCTAAGCGATAAAGCTCACTAATAGCCACTGGTGTATTGATATCATCCAGTAATGCCTTGTAACCCTCCCCTGAGCGGTTTAAAACCGCCTCTTGAGTCTCTACACCACGAATAAAGCCATAAAGGCTGTCCAAGGTGCGCCAAGCAGAATCGAGCAATTCCTTACTAAAGTTTTGTTCCGAACGATAATGAGAGGACAAAATCACATAACGTAATACTTCACCGGGATACTGCTTTAGAAGGTCGTTAACTAAACGAAAGTTACCCAAGGATTTGGACATCTTTTCGCCATCAATATTAATAAAGCCATTATGCATCCAAAAATTGGCTAAAGGCTTGCCATCATTGGCACAGCAGCTTTGCGCTATCTCATTTTCATGATGCGGAAATATTAAATCATGACCCCCAGCGTGAATATCAATGGTATCGCCCAAGTGTTTTTTTATCATAGCTGAGCATTCAAGGTGCCATCCGGGGCGACCACGTCCCCATGGGCTTTCCCAGCCAGGCTCATTCTCCGTTGAGGGCTTCCACAAGACAAAATCACCAGCATATTGCTTGTAGCCTGCAACTTCTACACGAGCTCCAGCTTCCTGTTCATCGAGATTTCGCTTAGAAAGTTCGCCATAATTTGGCATTGAAGGCACTGAAAATAGCACATGTCCCTTATCAGCAGCATCTTCACTGTCAGCTTCATAGGCATGACCCTTAGACACTAACGATTGAACCATATCTATCATTTCAGGAATATGATCTGTGGCATAAGGGGTTTCATCGGGTGCTAGTGTATTTAAAGCCTGCATATCCTCAAAGTAAGCCTCAGAATATTTCTTAGTAATCTGATTAATATCCTGCTTTAACTCATTGGATTTATTGATTATTTTATCATCAATATCGGTAATATTTCGCGCATAAATAACATTGGGGTAAACACTGCGAAGTACACGATAAACGGTATCAAATACCACCGCTGGTCGCGCGTTACCTATATGGACATAGTTATAAACCGTAGGACCACAGGCGTACATAGTGATACGCTTTTTATCTATCGGCTCAAAAACCTGCTTTTGTCGGGTTAAACTATTATAGAGTTTCAATTCCATTAGGCTTTCCAATTATCACGTAATCCAATGGTGCAATTAAATACAAGATTTTCTGATGCACTATCTCGGCAAAAATACCCTTCTCGCTCAAATTGATAACGCTCGGATGAGTTAACATTAGCCAGACTAGCCTCTGCCTTACAACCCTCAAGGACTTTAAGCGAGTCTGGGTTAATATGATCTGTAAAACTACCCTCACCTGCGTCTGGTATTGCTTGACTAAACAGACGATCATATAAATTAACCCTGCAATCAACAGAGTTAAGCGCTGAAACCCAGTGAATAACCCCTCTGGGACGGATGCCCTCGGGCGCATCAGCGCCTACTGTATTCTCAACCACAGAAGCTTTAATTTCTTGTATCTGCCCACTAGCGTCGCGAATCACCTTATCAGCGCGGATAATATAAGCACCGCGCAACCTAATATATTCACCAAGGACTAAACGCTTAAATTTTTTACGCGACAGACTGGTATCTTCGGAAAAATCATTCTGATCAATATAAATTTGACGATCAAAAGTCAGTTCTCTTGCGCCAAGATCATCACGCTGAGGATGAGAAGACGCCATAAAAACTTCGGACTGGTCATAATTGGTCAATGTCACCAATAACGGCTTTAGCACACACATAGCGCGACGCGCATTATTGTTTAAGTCATCGCGAATAAAGTGTTCAAATTGCGCCATATCAACCACACCATCAGTTTTGGCAACCGCCAGACTATCACAGAAGTTTCGAATAGCTTGAGGGCTGACACCACGGCGCCTAAGCCCTGATATAGTGGGCATTCGGGGATCATCCCAGCCATCAACATGACCCTCATCAACCAGCTGTTTAAGCTTACGCTTACTGGTAATGCTGTAATTTAAATTCAGCCGACCGAACTCATATTGTCGCGGCGTTGATGGCACATCTAGGTTTTCAATAAACCATTCATAGAGTGGCCTATTAGCAGCAAATTCTAGGGTGCATATAGAATGTGTAACCCCCTCGATAGCGTCTTCTTGGCCATGTGCAAAGTCATAGGCGGGATATATGTTCCACTTATCACCCGTTCTATGATGGGAAATTCGCTTAATTCGATATAAAACCGGGTCACGCATATTAATATTCGGTGAGGCCATATCAATCTTAGCGCGCAATGTCATGCTGCCCTCGGCTATTTCACCTGCTTTCATCTTTTCTAGTAGCGCCCTGCTCTCAGCAGTAGGTCTTGTGCGATAGGGGCTAGCCTTACCCGGCTCAGTCAATGTTCCTCGATACTCACGCATCTGTTCCGCGTCAAGCTCGCAGACATAAGCTTTATTTTGATCAATTAAATCGCAGGCCCATTGGTAGAACTGATCGAAATAATCAGAGGCATAGCGAATATCTCCGCTCCATTTAAATCCAAGCCATTCAACATCTTGAATTATCGACTGAACAAACTCATCACTTTCTTTTTCTGGGTTTGTGTCATCAAAGCGCAAATTACACTCGCCAGCGAAACTTTCGGCCAAACCAAAGTTAACGCAAATCGATTTAGCATGACCAATATGCAGGTAGCCATTGGGCTCAGGCGGAAATCGAGTTATCAGCTTTGCAGTCTTGCCCGAGGCAAGATCATCAGTAATGATTTGCTGAATAAAATTGATTGGTTTGTCACTGTCAGTCATATTGGATCGCTTGCAAGCAAATTAAGGTGCGAAGTATAGCTCTCAGCTGGCTTTGGATAAACCTAAACCCGCCAGTATGGGTAAATATTTTTTCCATTTAGCTGATTCATAAGCAACTTATTTTGTGTAATCGTAAAGATCGCTTTGATTTAGCCTAGTTACAAATTAAAATAAGGTTTGTTATTAATTTATTTATGGACCTATTATGATCACTTTCCGCACCACCATGGGCGACATCTCAATTGAATTAGACTTCGAAAAAGCCCCTATTTCATCGGCTAACTTTTTAAACTACGCCAAAGAAAATTTTTATAACGATACGGTTTTCCATCGTGTGATTAATGGCTTTATGGTTCAGGGTGGCGGTATGACCTCTGATATGCAGCAAAAAGAAACAAAAGCACCCATTGAAAATGAAGCGGATAATGGGCTTAAAAATGATATTGGCACCATTGCTATGGCGAGAACCGCTGATCCACATTCAGCTTCATCGCAGTTTTTTATTAACGTATCAAATAACGATTTTCTTAACCACAGTGGAAAAAACATGCAAGGTTGGGGCTATGCGGTATTTGGTAAAGTCTCTGAAGGTATGGACGTTATTGAAAAAATAAAAGCCGTTGCTACTGGCAGTGTTTTTGGTCACCAAGATGTTCCCGTTGACCCCATTGAGATTACTGAAACCCTTATCAGTGAAGAGTACGCAGCTAAATAATGTAGTTTCCTATGGCAATCCTGTTTATTTCAGATCTGCATTTATCACCACAGCGCCCGGAGGTAACTCGGGCGTTTGTGCAATTTCTTGAAACACAGGCTATGGCAGCGAAAGCCCTATTTGTACTCGGCGATCTGTTTGAAGCCTGGATTGGTGATGATGACAATTGCCCTACTGGCAATGAGGTACAGAAAGCCTTTAAACAGCTTACAGATAAAGGCGTCGCCTTATTTATCCAACATGGCAACCGTGACTTCTTTATTGGTAAACGATTCTGTAAGGCCACTGGTGCGACACTTCTAGCTGATGAGCATCTGGTTGAATTTAATGACCAGCAGATTCTTGTTATGCATGGCGATACGCTGTGTACAGACGATATTGACTATATTCGCTTTCGCAAGCGCATACGCCACCCATTCAGTAAGTTTTTACTCCAGTTACTTCCTTTAAAAATTCGCCAAAAACTGGCTCACAATATGCGAGCAAGAAGCAAAGCCGCCAATGCCAATAAGCCCAGTGCAATTATGGATGTTAATACCAATACTGTGGAGAAAGTTATGTTAAAACATGGTATTGGAACGCTGATTCATGGGCATACACATAGACCAAATCGTCACCAACATTCCAGCGGCGAACGAATTGTGCTGGGAGACTGGCATGATAAGGGCTGGTATGTGATCTGGGACCACAATGGCCTAGAGTTAACTCATTTTGAAATTGCGGTTTCTGGGTAGTCATTAAAGAACCGTATCGTTTAAGCATTCCGTAAAAAACTGGAAAACTATCCACACTAGGGTATTATTAATCTATACGTTTAAACAAGATAATCAGGATATCAACTATGAATACCAATCCAGATAAATACAGTTCAGCAACTACAGCATCAACTGTTGCCAATGCAGCACTTGATCCAGCGGTAGCCAAGGTTCTTAGAAGCACCTATACACTGCTAGGCATTACTCTTGCCTTTAGTGCGCTTATGGCTGGCATCTCGATGGCTATTAATGCACCCTATTTTGGTCTATGGACATTACTACCCTACTTTATTTGTTTATGGATGGTAGAGAAGAACAAAAATAATGCATCGGGCATCGCTTGGGTATTTGCCCTAACTGGCTGGATGGGCTTCACATTAGGCCCAATCATTAGTATGTATCTTGCTGCAGTTGGCTCAGGCCCAATTATGATGGCGCTAGGTTCAACCGCCCTTGTCTTCTTTGGGGCATCAGCCTATGTATTAACAACGCGAAAAAATCTAAACTTTATGACGGGCTTTTTAATGACTGGCATATTAGTAGCCTTTGTCGCTGGGATTGCTAATATATTCCTTCAAATCCCTGCTTTGGCAATTACCGTTAGTTCTGTTTTTGCATTCCTCTCTGCCGGTATCATTATGTGGCAAACCAGCGCTATTATTCATGGTGGCGAGCGTAACTATATATCGGCTACGGTTACCCTATTTGTAATGATTTACAACTTATTCCTTAGCCTCCTGCAGTTATTTGGCATAATGAATGACGACTAATAGAATCAGTTAAATTGGATATAAAGCCCTGCGTTTTGCGGGGCTTTTGCTTTTCTAGATTAACATGGCGAAACTATGACAGATCAATGCAATTATCTTAGTGAATTAGCCCCCTGGTCAAAAGACCGAGCTATTGAGCTGGGTATTGCTGAAGGTCTGGATATAGACAAGACCCATATTGAAATACTTATTACTGCGCGAAGCTTCTTTTCAATCTATGGCTTTTCACCCTCTATGCGTCCACTGTGTAAAACAGTGACTGAGCAATTAGGTGTCGCTAAAGGTCGTAGTATGTATCTCAACCAGTTATTTCCGGGAAGTCCGGCAAAAATTGTTGCCAAGCTGGCAGGTCTCCCTAAACCCAAGAACTGTATTTAAATGAAACTCTGTGATTACAATCTAGACAAATTACCTAGCGATAAGGCCTCACCTAATAAGGCGACTCAGCAGCTTTTAATGGAACAGCTACCAGAATGGCAGATTATCCATAAGGATAATGTCGAGCAACTTTTCTGCCAATTTAAGTGCGAAAATTTTGTCTCTGCGATGGATCTTGCATCAGCTATCACTGAGATTGCTGAACAGGTTGACCATCACCCCACCCTAGTTATTGAATGGGGCAAAGTTTCAGTCTATTGGTGGTCACACTGGCTAAAAGGTCTACACCTCAACGATTTTATCCTGGCCTACAAAACCCAAGAGCTCAATAACAACCTATGAATCCACAGTATAATGATGATCCATTGGCATACCAGCAACAGCTGGATACTAAGGTAGAACATTTCAAAAAACTTATGGCCAAAGCCGGTGTTGAGATTCCCGAATTAACTGTTTATAGCTCAGCCCCATTTGGGTTTCGTATGCGGGCAGAATTTCGTATTTGGCATGAACAGGGTCAAGCTTATTTTGCTATGAATAAGCCTGGTGAAAAGCGTCCTTATATTATTGATAACTTCCCTATTGGTGCCGCATTAATTAATCAATTAATGCCAAAAATTCTCTCGGCGATTAATGCTAATGAGCTGCTAAGCAGAAAACTCTTTAGTATGGAATTTTTAACCACCACCACTCAGCAAGCACTGGTAACATTGATTTATCACAAACCGCTAGATGAGCAATGGCAGCAACAGGCAAATCAGCTGGCTGAACAGTTAAATATAAAAGTTATTGGTAGAAGCCGAAAACAAAAATTGGTTCTAACCGATGACTTTGTTATCGAAGAGCTATCCGTTGATGGCATGTTATATCAATACCAACAGGTTGAAGCGAGCTTTACGCAACCCAATGCGGAGGTCAACCAAAAGATGCTAACCTGGGCAAGTGACTGCCTTAAGGATAGCAGTAATGATCTCGTTGAACTTTACTGTGGTAACGGCAATTTTACAGCGGTTTTGGCGCAACATTTTGACAAGGTCTTAGCTACAGAAATTTCAAAGGTATCGGTTAATTCAGCGAACTACAACTTTAAGCTTAATAAAGTAGATAATGTCACCATCGCAAGACTTTCAAGCGAAGAGTTTACTCAGGCACTTAATAGACAGCGATCCTTTAGACGATTATCGGCTGTAGACCTAGATAGCTTTAACTTTTCAACAATATTTGTTGATCCACCGCGTGCTGGGCTGGATGCAGGTACCGAAAAGTTAGTGACAGAAATGGATTCAATACTCTATATATCCTGCAACCCCGAAACCCTTGCTGAGAATTTAAAACAGATTACTAAGAGCCATAAGGTGGTTTCTGCGGCGATATTTGACCAGTTCCCATGGACCCATCATATTGAGTCTGGAGTCTTTCTTAAACGCCGTTAATTAATAGTTGCTAGGGCTTTAGCCGCTTGATTAATTTGATCTGCATATTTGCTCTCAATACTTAGACGTTCCTTTTCTAGGCGGTTTTTTTCATCCTTAGGCAACGCTTTCCATGCATCGAGAATAGGTAAATGAGAGGCATCCATTGCCAAAGCTTGAAAGACCTGTATTGATCTATCCTGCTTAAATTCATCGGTCAATTGCTGGGCTAAGAATCCAATCCTCATGGCAGCCTCAGTGGAAGACAAGTCATTTTGCAATAAAGCCTGTGCAATAACCCGAATCGAAAGCTGTGCATCTAACTGCGACTGAGGTTGATAAAATTCAGGCTGTGTTGAGGGTTGGACTTTTTTTCTTAATTTTATAGCCAGATAACAGGCATAGGCTGCTAGGCAACAGGTGACCGTAGTCGCACAGATAAGCAAGATTTGAAGTGTAGACAACAGAGTAGCCCCTTAGAATGTAATAATTAATCTACGTATCAGTATCTGGAAGTAGTTTATTGTCCAGGGCTTTCTTGGTTTTTGCACCTAATAGCCTAAGTTCCTCACTGCGTTTAACTAGATTGCCTCGGCCTGTAGAGAGACGCTTAAAGGCTGTTTCATAGGCATCTTTACTCTTATCAAGATGCTTACCAATATCCTCCAGAGCTTCAACGTGACGAACAAAGTGATCATAAAGATCACCTGCTTTTTCGGCAATTTGCTGAGCATTTATATTCTGGTCAGCATACCGCCATAGATTTTTAATGGTTCTTAGGGTCACCATTAGTGTACTGGGGCTTACCAAAATAATACCCCTATCATAGGCTTCTCGCATTATATCTGGGTCATTATCTAGCGCGAGCATAAATGCTGACTCAACTGGAATAAAAATCAAGACAAAATCTAGACTATTAATCGTTTCCAGTTTTTCATAATTCTTTATATCTAAACCTTTAATATGAGCACGTAAGGAAGTCAGATGATTCTTTAAAAATTCTTGGCGTTGTTGCTCATCTTCCGCATGAAAATAGCGCTCATAATTAAGCAGACTGGTTTTAGCATCAATAATAATATCCTTACCCTCAGGAAGGCGGATAATCACATCCGGATTACGACGCTTGCCCTCTTCATCTTTGAGGGCAACCTGAGTTTCATATTCTCGACCCTTTGAAAGACCAGAGTCTTCAAGTAATTTTTCCAGTACAAATTCGCCCCAATTACCCTGCTGTTTATTATCACCTTTTAGTGCATTTGCCAGACTGGCGGCCTCAGAGGATATTTTCATGGTTTGCTTTTGAAGCTCGCCAATCTGACCAGCTAATTGATTGCGATCAGCATTCTCTTTTTCGTAAGCAGAAGAAACCTGCTTGCGGAAATCACCTAGATCTCGCCGTAATGGACTCAGAGAAGTTTCGAGTGTTTGCTTACTCTGCTCGGAAAATTTAGTCTGTTTATCATCAAAAATACGATTGGCTAGATTTTCAAATTCTTGACTAAGACTTTGCTTGGCATCCTTTACTAATTTCAGTTGAGCCTCAAAATTTGACTCTTGATTTGATAACTTTTCTTCAAGCACTAATTTGGAAGCATTGAGTTCAGAGATCTGGCCAGAATATTTGTTTTTACTCACTAATCGGCCTGCAAACCAACCAATAACCAACGCTATTACTACAAGGCATAATATAAATAAGGATGTGCTTGTAAAAATGGTAGATTCCATTGGTAAATTGTTTCCGTTGGTTGTAAGTTATATTCTGATTCTGTGATTATAGCGTTTAAATTAAAATATAAATAAGCCTAAAATAAATTGATGCTTTCCCCACTCATAAATATTGGACCATTTCGCGACGCTATTGCTAAAAATCAATTGATTTTAACAGCCAATCAACGTCTGGCAATGCAAATTAAGCAGGCCTGGGGCAAGTTATACCAAGATCAAAATATCCAAGTTTGGCGAAGCCCTAGAGTAATGTCTATTGACCATTGGCTAATGTTCCTATGGGATGAGCTGAAAGATCAGAATCACCCTTTAGTCAGTGAGCTCTCCATAGTCGGCACCATGCAAAGTCAGTATTACTGGGAGAAAGCCCTTAATCAGGCACAATCCGATATATCCCTTGATAATAGCTTTGCCACGATGGCCGCTGACTGCCTAGACCTATTACAACGATGGACTTTAGATTTTAATCAAATAAATGAGAGTAGTTCGTCATTTGATAAATTTAAAAACTGGGCAACCCATTATCAAAAGCTATTAGATAAAAATAAACTTGTCACTCCTCCGCAAGCTTGGCAGCTTATAGGTGATTGTTACCTAGCCGGAGCCCTGAATAAAGAAACACAGATTAACCTGTATGGCTTTCAATCAATTTCTCCCATACAGCAATATTTACTGGAAATCACAGCCGATAAATATCGTTATATAAAGGCTGATAAAAGGCCAGTCACATCCAGAAGTGTCGAATGTACAGACCCTACGGTTGAGTTGTCAGCTGCATCAAAGTGGGCAGCATTAGAATTGCAAAAAAATCCCAATCAACGAATTGGCATTCTTGTTCCTGATTTAAACAGTAACCTAACGCAAGTTGTACGAATAATTAATGAAGCCCTAGCTGAGGAAAACTGTTCTACTGCAGTCAATATATCCGCTGGCGCTAAATTAACGGATACAGCGATAATTAAAGCTGCATTTAATTGTCTAGATTTGTTGAATTTTGAATTACCTCTCAATCAATGGCTCTGTATTCTTAATTCACCCTTTAATTTATTTGAAAAACTACCTATTCAATTTAAGGTGAACTGTGAACTCAAACTTCGCGAATTAAAAAGTCATAAACTGGGACTTGATCAATTTATACAGATTATTCGTGGGCAGCAATCCAGCTTAGATAACTGTGATGAGATGCAGAATGATATTGAACCTCTATACAGTTTTCAGCAGTCCAATCGAGAAAATAAACCAAGTAAACATTCGTTTAGCCAATGGGCAGATATTTTAGATAAAACCGTTAAACAGCTAGGCTGGCCCGGTCTAAAACAGCCCAGTAGTATTCAGTATCAACAGATTCAGCAATGGGATAAATTACTCGCTAAGCTAGCAGAACTGGATAACTTAGGCATTGAGATTGGACGCTCAAAAGCATTGTATTTTTTAAATAAAATAGCTTCTGAGCAATTATTTCACCCACAAACTGGTGATGCACCCCTTCAGGTTCTTGGGCTATTAGAGGGAGCAGGTTTAGTATTTGATAAGCTCTGGGTCACCGGTATGCATAGTGGCAATCTACCCACCTCAGGTTCAATTGACCCTGTGCTTTCAGCTAACTTCCAGCGTCAACATCGAATGCCATTTAGCGTTCCTGAAAACGAATTAACTATTGCCAAAAGTTTACTAAACAGCTTTAAAGATAATACTGATCAACTATTTTTAAGTTACCCACTGAGTGATGGTAAAACCCCACTTGAGAAAAGTGCACTTATAAACAATATAGAGCCACAGGATCTAGCACAGCTAGTGGGCCCTACAGAGCCTGCGCATTGGTTACAGCAAGCCAATCAAAGTCATTTACAGGAAGAACAGGGATATGCCTACAATGCCCAGCTTGAGCCTATTCGCGGGGGTAGCAGCCTTCTAAAGAATCAATCCACCTGCCCTTTTAATGCCTTTGCTAAACATCGACTTTGGGCGCTTGATCTCGATATGCCCAGTATTGGACTTGAGGCAATGGATAGAGGCAGTATTATTCACGAGATTCTAAATCGACTTTGGAAAAAATGGAAAACATCATCGGCACTAATGGCCTTAAATGATGAACAACTTGAAGAGCAGATCAAAGATACTATCAAAGCAATTCTTTTAGAACAGGCTAAAAAGCATCGTTGCTTACAGGGTGAAAAATATTTTGCACTAGAAATGCAACGAATGACTAAGATGATTATTCAGTGGCTAGACGTTGAAAAACAAAGATCCAGTTTCAAAGTAATCAACACTGAACAAAAAATTTCTATGAGTTTTGGCGATCTTAAAATTTCTCTGAGTATCGATAGGCTAGATGAAATAGAGGGTCAATCCGTTGTTATTGACTATAAAACGGGCAATGTCAGTAACACTGCATGGTATGGCGAACGCCCGGCGGATCCTCAACTGCCCCTCTATGTTTTGGCCAGCGAAACGCAACCCGAGGGTTGTTTTTTTGCTCATCTAAAAGGCACAAAATTTAAGTTTTTAGGGCTTTCAAAGGATCCCATAATTACAGGATTAAAACCTGCAGATGATTGGCAAGTTCAGATAGATGAGTGGCAAATAGCGATTAATCAGTTAGCTTATGAATTTATCCAAGGAAAGGCATCGCTAATCAAATATCATGAAAGTGAATTTAATTTTCAAACCGAACTACTACCCTTAAATCGCTGGTATGAACGCGATGATATACAACGGTTACTAAAGGATTCTAAAGCATGAATAGTAACGTTGAATCCAATCAATTAAACGATAATAACGCTAGGATAGAAGCGCTCGATCCCGGTCAAAACTTTATCGTTTCAGCCCCTGCAGGTTCAGGTAAAACAGGGCTTATTACTCAACGCATGCTGAAACTGTTGTCGATTGTTGAAAATCCCGAAGAAATTCTATGTATTACCTTTACACGAAAAGCCGCCGCAGAGATGCGCCAGCGTATCTTTGGCGCCCTAGTGGATGCCCAAGAAAAACCAAAACCCAGCAAGGATTTTGAGTTACAAACCTACCAATTAGCTCGTCAGGTATTAGAGCGCAACAATAGTAAGGGGTGGAGTTTATTAGATATACCCTACCGATTAAGAATTAAAACTATTGATAGCTTTTGTCATTACGTGGCAAAGCAGTTTATGTTTGATAGCGGATCGGGTGAATTGCCCGAGCAAAGTGAATTCCCGGATAATTTTTATCAATTAGCCGCGCGCGAATTACTTAATCAACTCGAAAAAAATAATAGCACTAGCGATGCCCTAGCGATTGTTCTCTCTCATATGGGAATGGATTTAAAGCGCTGCGAAAAACTATTTGCCGATATGCTAGGAAAACGGGATCAGTGGCTGCCTCATATTTTTAGCGTCAATAACAATCAAGATTACTTCCAGCAAGTTATTGAACAATTAATTAATGATAAATTAACCGAAACCTATCAACAGCTTTTTCCACTTGCCGGTGAACTTATTGAACTAGCAGACTACGCAGGCTGTAATGCACCTGATAAATCTCCAGAGATTCAAGCTCTTGCAGGGATTTCCTCTCTGCCATCAATGGATCAGCAAGGCCTGTCAGAATGGAAAAATCTGTTCCAGTTAATGGTCACTAAGGATAAAAAATATCCACCACGAAAAACCATCAATAAGATTCAAGGATTCCCGTCTGATAACGAGGAGCAAAAACAACAAAAGAAACGCATGCTGAGCTTACTGGCAGATTTTGCGCAAGATACGACGCTACAAGCATTGGTATTAGATACCATGTATCTGCCCGAGATAGACAATAATTATAATCAGCAAGAAATGCTGCATGCGCTTAGTATTTTACTACCTCAACTGGCTGCTATTTTAAAGATTATCTTTCAACAACAGGGCCAATCAGATTATTCGGAAATCACACTAGCCGCACTAGAAGCCTTAGATCCCAATGCTGCTAGCCAGCAAATTTCTGATATTACTCTAAAACTAGACTACCAGATTAAACATATCTTAGTGGATGAATTTCAGGATACTTCAGGTTCACAAATGAGGCTGTTAGAACATCTAGTGAGTGGCTGGGAGCTAGGCGATGGTCGCAGTTTATTTCTGGTGGGTGATGCCATGCAGTCACTCTATAGCTTTAGAGATGCGCGAGTTGGCCTGTTTATTAATGCACAGCGTTACCCTATTGGCCCTATTCAGTGTAAGCCACTTAATCTTAGTACTAACTTTAGATCTCAAAAAGGGATAGTCGACTGGGTTAATTGTCAGTTTGAGACAGCATTTCCAGCCACGGCAAATATTAATCGTGGCGCAGTTCCTTATAACCCATCCACAGCCTTTAAAGCGGTTAGCGATCAGCAGGCTGTTCAATTTTATGGTTACAGTAAATCTAATGATGCCGACTACTCAGCCGCAGAAGCACAGGATATTTCCATACTGTGCCAAAAGATTCAAAGCCAAAATCCCAGTCATAGCATTGCTATTTTAGTTAGAAACCGCGGTCATCTAAAACAGATAGTCCCCGCACTAATTGATGCGAAATTAAATTGGGAAGCCATTGATATTGACCCACTTGCTGATCGTATGCCAGTAGTTGATTTAATGTCATTAACCAGAGCACTCCTATCGCCAGCGGATCGTATAGCTTGGCTCGCTCTATTAAGAACGCCCTTTTGTGGTTTATGCCTTCAGGATCTAGTCGCATTAACCAATGATTTAGATGGTTTTAATAAGTACCCCAACAGTTTGTTAAGTCAGCTAGTTAAGTGGCAACAGACACCCAGCAAGTTTCCGCAGCTAACCGAATCTGGCAGCCAGATACTTGAACGAATCGCGCCGATTATTATCAATGCTTGGCAGCATAGAGGTGATACAAATCTGCGCGATCTTGTCGAGCAACTATGGATTGATCTTGGTGGACCAGCCACTCTGGTTAATTCCCGTGATCTATATGACAGCCGTAGCTATCTCGATCTTTTGGAAGCATCTCAACAAGCGGGAACATTGATTGATTGGCATGAATTTAAAAAAGCTGTCGAAAAACTCTACGCAGAACCCATGGCCAATAATAGTGGCTCAGGCACAGCACCCATACAGATAATGACGATTCATAAATCCAAGGGATTGGAGTTCGATCAAGTGATCTTACCCAACTTAACCAAGGGTGCTAAGGGTGATGATAACGAGCTTTTACGCTGGCAAGAACAGGTTGATATCAATAATCATAATAGCCTGCTACTAGCCGCATTAGGCCCCTATGATGAAGATGACAATGACCCAATTTATAGCTACCTAAAGTATGAACAGCGTGCTAGAACTCTATTAGAAAACACTCGTGTACTCTATGTTGCTGCAACCAGAGCCATTGAAAAACTGCACTTATTTGGCGAGCTTAAACCAAAAAATGAAGGCTGGGAAAAGCCAACAGAAACATCACTGCTTTCTTGTATATGGCCTACTATTGAGAACAGCCTTAACCAAAATGACAGCGAGATAAAAGAACTAGTCGAGCAACCGAGCACAAAAGATGATTTATCGCAGACCGCAGCATCTAGTAGCTTTTATAGACGACTACCCAGTGACTTTATGCCCCAACGAATGCCACAGAATAAAATGAATCTAGGCGTCAGTAGCCACAAAAGAAAAACAGAGGCTGGTGATTTGCTTGATCAAAGAGCACGCCATCTAGGAACAGTATTGCACAGAACGCTCAAACAAATAGGTCAGGAAGGTATTGAAAACTGGCCCAAACAGCGTCGTGCAGGTTTGAGTGCTTTTTGGACATCTAGTCTTAAGCAGATGGGAATCATTGTTTCCCCATCAGAACTGGACTCTCTAGTAAGTGCCATCGAAAATATGCTTGAGGATGAAAAAGGACGCTGGATACTCGACAAACATATTGAAGGCGACTGTGAGCAACAGCTTTCTTATTTTGATACTGATACCCAATCAGTTAAAACATCCATTATTGATAGAACATTTGTAGAAGACGATACGCGGTGGATAATCGATTACAAGTATTCGCGTCCAAATGATGGTGAAACTGAACAACAATTTGTTCAGCGACAGACTGAGGCATACAGCGGGCAATTAAAGCATTATGCGCAACTTTATCGTCATATTGATAAATATTCTGTGCGCTGTGCGCTCTATTTCCCGCAAACAGCCGTATTCATTGAAGTTGCAGGCAATTAATCTTTCCCTTCGAGAATTTTCCAGTACAATACAAATATTGGGGAACTAAGCAAATAATTAGGAAAAAACAAATGGACACTCAAGCAGTTGAGAACATTAATATTGAAGCGCCAGAAATACTGATCACACCAGCCGAGCTGAAGCGTGAAATACCGATCACCGACAAAGCAAGAAAAACTGTCGCAGAAGGTCGTCAGGTTATAGAAAATATTCTTTCTGGAAAAGATCACCGCGTATTAGTGGTTGTGGGACCCTGCTCTATTCATGATTTAGATGCAGCCCATGAATATGCTAAACGCCTAAAGCAGCTAGCCGACAAAGTCAGCGACAGCCTATTTATAGTTATGCGTGTTTATTTTGAAAAACCACGCACAACAGTTGGCTGGAAAGGTTTGATTAACGATCCTTATATGAATGATTCATTTAAGATCACAGACGGCCTACATATTGGTCGTAAACTTTTGCGCGATATCCTTGAGATTGGTCTTCCTACAGCTACTGAAGCATTGGACCCTATCTCTCCACAATATATGCAAGATCTTATTTCTTGGTCTGCTATTGGTGCACGCACCACTGAGTCACAGACTCACCGCGAAATGGCTTCTGGTCTCTCATCGTCCATTGGCTTTAAAAATGGTACCGATGGCGGTTTAACCGTTGCCATCAATGCACTTCAATCAGTAGCTAAGCCACATAGATTTTTAGGCATTAACTCAGATGGCAAGGTATCTATAGTTACAACAAGAGGCAATCCAAATGCTCATGTTGTGCTTCGTGGCGGCAATGGCAAACCTAACTATGACTCAGTTAGCGTTTCAATTTGCGAGCAACAACTGAACGCAGCCAATATCAAGCCAAATATCATGGTTGACTGTAGTCATGCTAATTCCAATAAAGACCACAATCTACAGCCTTTGGTTTTGGATAATGTAAGCAATCAAATTTTGGAAGGTAATAAGTCTATTATTGGTGTGATGCTTGAGAGTCATATTCATGGTGGCAACCAAAAATTATCCTCCAATCCAGAGGATATGCAATATGGTGTATCAGTTACTGATGCCTGTATCGATTGGGAAACCACAGAAAAATCACTGATTGAAATGGCAGACAAGTTGAGTGAAGTTCTTAAAAATCGGTAACCATTCAGATCTGGGAGGGTTAATTTTATGCCAAAAATTATTCTTATATTAGCCCTTCTATTTGGCGCTTGGTATTGGTGGTCATATCTAAGAAAACTACCCAAAGATAAAAGTCGACCTTTCCTCTGGAAAACCGGTTTTTGGTTAGTCCTTGGTATTGCAACTTATCTCGTACTAACCGGAAAAATGCATTGGCTAGGGGCTGGCATAGCCGCCCTAGTCCCGCTAATAAGATCAGTTATTCTGTGGGGCTTCAGAGCAGCGCCATTAATGCGTTTATTAGGCCGATTTAAAACTACACCGTCCCAGTTCCGCACGCAGAGCCTAGTGGTAACGATTAACTTTGCTAGCGGTCAAATTACTGGTGAAATTATTACCGGTGATCTAGCGGGCAAACAACTCAGTGAACTAAGTGCTGATGAAATAAAAACGCTTTCACAGCAACTTAAAGAAACCGATAAAGAATCCTATGTTCTTCTGCAAGCCTATCTAATGAGAAGTGGGTCCAACGGGGAACAAACAAATCATAATTTTAAGCCCGACAGTTACGATAGGTTATCTCAAACTGAGGCCTATGAGATTCTTGGTCTACCCGCTGACTCCTCGAAAGATGAAGTGATAAAAGCACATAAGCGTTTAATGCAAAAACTTCACCCTGATCGTGGTGGGAGTGATTATCTTGCTGCAAAAATAAATGCAGCAAAAGACTTGCTAACTAAATAGTTTTAACAAATCACACTAGCCTGTAGTCTTAATCAAGCCTACAATAGTGCGCGATTTATAAAGGTTTAAATTATGCACAACGACAGCCCAACACTCGAATTAACCAAGCAACTTATATCGCGCCAGTCGGTGACTCCCGAGGATGATGGCTGTCAAACCATAATGACAGATCGCCTCTCCAAAATTGGCTTTGATATACAGCCGCTTCGCTTTGAGGATGTTGACAACTTTTGGGCAATACGTGGCGAGTCTGGCCCTATACTTTGTTTTGCTGGGCATACAGATGTAGTTCCTTCCGGCCCAGAAAGCAGCTGGCAAAGCCCTCCATTTGAACCCACCGTTAAGGATGGAGTCCTAGTGGGACGTGGTGCGGCAGATATGAAAGGGTCACTAGCAGCCATGGTTGTTGCGGTTGAAAACTATGTAGCAAAAAACCCCAATCATTCAGGACGTATTGCATTCTTAATCACAAGTGATGAAGAAGGTATTGCTGCTAATGGGACAGTCAAAGTTGTCGAATGGCTAAAGCAACAAAATATAATTCCTGAGTACTGTTTGGTCGGTGAACCATCAAGCAGCGAGAAATGTGGCGATACCATTAAAAATGGACGTCGTGGCTCACTGGGTTGCAAACTACGTGTACTAGGTAAACAGGGTCATGTGGCCTACCCTCATCTAGCTGATAACCCCATTCATAATGTCGCACCTGCTCTAGCAGAGCTGGCAAATTACGAATGGGATAGAGGCAATGATTTCTTTCCAGCTACCAGTTTTCAAATATCCAATATCAATGGTGGCACTGGTGCTACCAATGTTATTCCCGGGGAGCTAGATATAGTATTCAATTTTCGTTTTTCGACTGAGGTAACGGAACAGCAACTTCGAGAAACCACAGAAGCCATTCTTGATAAGCACCAACTAGAGTACGAAATTGATTGGCATCTAAGCGGTCACCCCTTCTTAACTGCAGAGGGGCAATTAGTTGATGCGGCAGTTGATGCTGTCAAACAGGTTACTGGGCTAGATACCCTGCTATCAACCGCAGGAGGCACCTCTGATGGACGCTTTATAGCCCCTATGGGGACACAGGTTGTCGAATTGGGACCAGTGAATGCAACTATCCATCAAATCAATGAATGCGTTTTAGTCGAAGATCTCAACAAACTGACCTCAATCTATGAAAGTTTATTAGAGAAGCTCTTTAAATAGATCTTTGGACAGGCTACGTAGGTAGTTTTTGAAGCGCAAATATATCATAGCGCGTTGATTTTCCCTCAAGTGAGTAATTAGGCTTTAAATTACCCAGATAATCAGAATGGGCTGGGCGCTTTACCACCACTCGGTATAGAGCTTTCTCTATGGCAAGCTCTAGTATCTTATGGGAATCCTCATCACCGCCGACAATCTGATGAAGGGCCTGCATCTCTTTTTTAACCTGCGCAGATTTCTTCCTCGCTGGGAACATAGGATCAACATAGATGACATCGGGCCTACTGTCCTTCCCAATTGAACATAAATAATCAATACTATCTGTATTTAGTAAATCAATATTATTAATTATTCCAGCTAATTCGGAATCCTCTATGCCACTAAGTGCCGCTCGATCAAGGCCATCCCTTAGCAGGCAATGAACAATAGGATTGCGCTCTATTAACTGCATTTGACAGCCTAAACTTGCCAAAATAAAGGCATCGGCACCTAAGCCTGCGGTAACATCGAGTACATTAGGATGAAATTTACCTGATATGCCCACCGCCTTAGCAATCATTTGACCGTTTCCACCACCATAGTTACGCCTATGTCGATTGGCCCCTGAGGTAAAGTCGCAGCTGACGGCGCCATGGTTTTTAGCATGAGAAATAAAACTTAAGCCGCTCGATGAAAAATGAATCGAATAGTCGGCTTTGGGGGATTTTTTTTGAGTGCATGCTTTTAAATCCACCAGAGGAAGATTAAGTTGCATTGAAAGCGCTTCTGCCTGATTTAAGAAATTAATATCGGCATATGAGATAGATAGTTTAGCCATTGTGCTATTAAACCATAATTATTCTATTAAAAATGTTCCTACAGGTAACATAAATACAAAATAAAAATGCACCAAAATATTTCACCACATATAAAAAATGACTCATGAGTCATACTAGAAAATTAGTATTAAATAGAACTCACTATTTTGGGGCATATTTTGTCCACAGAACCTGTGGATAACTTTGTGGATTAGTACCTTAGCAACTGGTTTTAGGCTAGAAAAACCATAGGATTTGTACAAATTGATTGTTTTTTGTACAGTTATAAAACACCTTATAAAACAACAACTTACAAAATACAAGACAAATAATCAATAACTTACAGCTACTATCTAATGCAAATTATCACAAAAAGATTGTATCTGTGGAAAAAAGTCATAAATATGGTTGATAGAGTGAAATGACGACCCTTTTAAGAGTTATTATTTTTGTTATTTACATACTATATCTAACAAAGATACACCCAGTCAAACCCTTCGTTCTGATTTGCGTAAATTATTTTTTCGGAGCAGGTAAAAACATCCTCGATAGCTTTTTTTACTCTAACAGAGTCGTTATTACTCTCACTAATATGACCAATCACAAGCTTTTGAATAATGTCTTGGTCAATAGCACTCAATAAACTCGCAGTTTGATAATTATTTAGATGTCCCCACTCTCCTGCTACACGGTCCTTTAAGAACCTAGGGTATGTCCCTGCCTGCAGCATCTCGACATCATGATTAGCCTCGACAAGCAAACCAGTACAGCGATTGTACTGTTCAATGATATAAGGGGTGATATTGCCGACATCCGTCAAAATACCTAAACGAAACTGGTCATATGAAAAGATATATTGCACAGGTTCACTAGCATCATGGGGAACAGGAATGGGTAATACCTGCACGTTATTAAGCATAAAGCTACTGTGGCTGCAGATCACCTTAAATTGCTTAGAGGTACTAGGTGAGACATTAACTGCGCGGTAACAGCCCGCTGTCGCATAAATATCGATAGAAAATTTAGAAGCAAAAGGCAATACACCTTTCCAATGATCACTGTGCTCATGAGTTACTAGAATGGCACTAATATCTTGTGGCGACTTCCCTACTCGCTCGAGGCGCTTCGTTGTTTCCTTGATTGAAAAACCACAGTCAATCATTAAACAACCATGCTCAGTATCTATAATCGTAGCATTACCCTTGCTGCCACTACCAAGAGAGGCAAATTTCACCAGCCTACCCCTTAGGACATATTACTTCTAACAATATTTAATAGCTTTAAAGCCTGCGCGCGATCGAGACTATCACCATCTATACTGACTAATCTTATTTCAATGGTATTGCCCGTATCCTGAACAAGTATTCGATAGCTTGCCTCAACCATTACATCCGCATCAGCACCAAAGCTAAACCAGCTTAAAATGCCCTCAGAATCTTCTTCAAGCTCACTCCTGTATGCCACCAATAACTGTCCCTGTGATCGATCTCGATCGACTAGCGTAAACCCGCCGCGCGCTGCTGAATAATTTATTGATGCCCAGGTTCTTTCGAAGTCTAAATTAACCTGTATAAATGGATCTGCAGCCTCAGGGTTAATAATCTCGACCTTAGACGATCCTCCAATCTCTTGAGCTAACAATGACACAGATGCAAAATCAGGTGTGGCAGCAAGTTCGCCGGCCAAGAATGAAATCATATCCTGCTCTTTTGAATCAGTATCAGAGCTTTGACTCCAGTCTTCCATTACTTCATCGACGAGTTTTTGCTGATGGATAATGGCAATTTCTGTACTGTTTATTTGCACACCAGGTGAAATCATAAATTTAAAGCGATGCTTATTGGCTTCATCCGATTTATAAGACAGCCAGTCAGTTTCAATAATACCCGCTGAGGCATCAACAGCAGCTGTTGGCAAACCGCTACTATTTAAAATATTGCGTATTCTTGGCCATAGCTTGCTTGGCGAACTATTCACAAGAATCCACCGTTTATTTTCAATTTTCTGAATTTTAACCAGTTGTTCAAAGGCATTTACAGAAATTGGCTGGGGTCTAGGGATTTCGCCAGAGGTATCAGGAACCAGTTTTTGGGCAAGTTTGGGGATTGGGTATATTTGACCCAATCTATCCGAGTCGAGATTTTCAGGCACGACTGTTAGCTGAACTTCTTGCGAATTGAGGTAATCAGAGCTTCTATCCTCAATACCTAACCAACTACATCCGGATAAGATTAAATAAACCACTAAACTACAGATAATTCTGTTCATATCACTTTGCCTTGCGACCCTAATTATGTATTTTTATTGTATTAATTCTGCGCTTTTTAATGCCTGTACAACTTGGACTTGATTGGTGTCAGATAGTTTCGTCAGCGGCAAACGAATGGCATCATCGATCAGACCCAGTTGATTTACTGCCCATTTAACGGGTATTGGATTAGATTCAACAAACATAGCATCGTGAATAGGCAATAGTTGCTGATCAATAGCTTGAGCCTTGTCAGAATCGCCATTTAAAGCGGCTTCACACATCTGAGACATTAGGTTAGGCGCAACATTAGCGGTTACTGAAATATCTCCATGTCCACCCAGCAGCATTAACTCACGCGCACTGTGATCATCTCCCGAATAAATAGCAAAATCAGACGCCGAGTTTGCGATTAAATACTTAGCGCGCTCGAGATCACCAGTCGCTTCTTTGATACCAACAATATTTGTGATTTCAGATAATCGAAGTGCCGTTTCTGGAAGCAAATCACAGGCCGTTCTGCCAGGAACGTTATATAAAATCTGATCAATATCAACAGCCTCTGCAACGGTTTTGTAATGTTGGTATAAGCCTTCTTGAGTTGGTTTGTTGTAATAAGGTGTTACCAAAAGGCAAGCATCGGCACCCGCTTCCTTAGCTGCCTCAGTTAGCTCAATAGCCTCACGGGTACAGTTGGCTCCCGTACCTGCAATCACTGGGATACGACCATTGGAGACTTCGACAGTAGCACGGATAACTTGGCTATGTTCTTTGACGCTAAGCGTTGCTGATTCACCAGTAGTTCCAACAGCAACAAGCGCATGAGTTCCCTGCGCTATATGCCACTCAACAAGAG
>JAYQEC010000004.1:23857-44631 GCA_038138645.1 Porticoccaceae bacterium
CCGTTGCATAAACTGTTGCTGCCTGAATACCAAAAAATGGTGCAAATACACCCTGCTTGATCCCATAGTCCTGATCAGGGGCATACCAAACCGTACGACCAGCCATTAACGCCTTCATAGTACCTCGAACATCTCTTCGCTCGTATAGATAGCTATTATCTGAACCTTTATGCAATCGGCCTTTTTTTTGTAAAAAATCATAGACTGGATTCCCATGAGCGCGATACATGGCATCGCGCTCGCATACCATAGCAATAGCAGCCGCACCCACCTCAAGCGTTGTATGGTGGATACTCAAAAGAATAACACCCTGGCCATTGGCATTGTCGAGATTTTCTAAGCCTTCAATCTGCAAGAGCTTAGCAAAACGTCGCTTGGACCACCACCAGGCCATACCAAGCTCCATAATAGCAATACCCATGCTTATAAAATTATCTCGCAAAAGTACTGCTTGCTGTTGACTATTCAACTCGGGGAAACATAGCTCAATATTGCGCTTAGCGATATGTTTACGATTAGTTGGCAGCTTAAACAACAGTAAACCGACATACTTACCCAAGACTAAAAGAACAGTATAGGGAAGAAAAACAACCAACCGCCAGAGGCCAAAATAAATCCAAGTTTTTAAAAACTTTGGCTTCAGAAAACCTAGCTGAAACTTGGCATTTTTAGCTTTCATAAAATAGCTCTAGGCTAACTAGACCATCTGCTTGATAGGCACATCAGGATTGACATCAGCATCATAGTCAACGCCATCAATCTCAAAACCAAATAGATTAAGGAATTCTTGTTTATAGCCATCGAGATCCGTGAGCTCACCTAGGGTTTCATTACTTATATTTGCCCAACTTTGAGTAACTGCATCTTGAATGGCTGGATCGAGCTCTAATTCATCAACGCGTAATCGACCTTCATCATCCAAACGCGGGGTCTCGGTGTAAAGACATTCTGTAAATAGACGATAAAGCTGCTCAATACATCCTTCATGAGTACCAACTTTCTTCATCTCTTTAAATAGCATGGCCAGATATAGTGGCATAATCGGAATTGCAGAGCTCGCCTGAGTCACCACAGCCTTAAGTACAGAAACACGTGCATCACCATTAGATGATGCCAGTTGATCACGAATATTAAGTACTTTTTTATCCAAATCTTTTTTGGCCTGACCAATGGTGCCATCCCAGTAAAGGTCCCAAGTAATCTTCTCACCAATATAGGTAAAGGCTGTAGTTTTGGCGCCTTCCGCTAGGACATCCGCTTGCTGTAAAGCATCAATCCACATCTGCCAATCTTCACCACCCATAACCGCAACCGTATCATCGATTTCCTGTTGGTTAGCAGCCTCTAAACTAAATTCTTGAACTTCTTCCTTATCGGTATTAACACCCATCATAGTCACATCTTGACCCACAGGCTTTAGTGTCGAGTTAAATACCTCACCTGTATCAGGATGCTGACGGCGAGGTGCAGCAAGACTGTAGATAACCAAATCAACCTGCCCCAAATCCTGCTTAATGGTTTCAATAGTCTTCTGCTTTATTTCGTTGGAGAATGCATCACCATTAATGCTTTTCGCATAAAGGCCATCTTGCTCAGCCATCTTATGAAAGGCTGCACTGTTATACCAACCCGCAGTTCCCGGCTTGCGGTCTGTACCTGGTTTTTCAAAGAAAATACCCAGAGTCGAAGCTCCACCGCCAAAGGCTGCAGAAATTCTTGCAGCAAGACCATAACCTGTAGATGAACCAATTACTAAAACGCGTTTTGGCATCTCAATCGCAGGCTGAGATTTAATGTAATTGATTTGATTAACCACATTGGCTTCACAACCTGTTGGATGGGTGGTTATGCACATAAAGCCGCGAACACGAGGTTTAATAATCATTAAATGGTCTCCAAATAAAATTATGTTGTAACATCAATTTAGACTAATTATAAGCCGAGTATCATACCTTAAAACTGACTAATTCATGTAAATTTATACATCAAAAAATTAGTTTATATAACAAAAAAGGCCCGTAATGGGCCCTTTTCAGATCTTAAATAGCAAGCTAGTGTAGTCTAAAGCGTCATATGACGAATATCACTAAGAATCTTAACCAAATAGGTCATAAAGCGACCTGCATCACCACCATTGATCACACGATGATCATAGGATAAGGCTAATGGAAGCATTAATCTAGGCTGGAAATTAGAACCATCCCAAATAGGCTTCATCTGTGATTTTGAAACGCCTAGAATACCCACTTCAGGACTGTTTACAATGGGGGTAAAGCCATTGCCGCCAATAGCACCAAGACTTGAGATGGTAAAGCAACCACCCTGCATATCACTTGGCTTAAGTTTGCCTTCACGCGCTAGCGTAGCCATATTGATAACATCGGCTGAAATTTCCCAGATACCCTTCTTGTCAGCATCTTTAATCACGGGAACCACAAGACCACGTGGGGTATCGACTGCCATACCGATATTGATATAGTGTTTTTGGATATAATTTTCACCGTCACCCGCAAGTGATCGGTTGAATTCTGGGTTAGCCGCTAGAGCCGCTGCAGCTGCCTTAATCAGGAAGGAAACAGGTGTAACTTTGATACCCTTCTTTTCGCCCTCAAGCTTTAATGACTTTCGGAAATCCTCAAGCTCTGTGATATCTGCATCATCAAATTGAGTGACATGAGGCACATTTAACCAATTGCGTTGCATATTATCCGCGGTAACTTTTTGAATCTTGCTTAACTTAACAGTTTCAATTTCACCAAATTGACTAAAGTCTACCGCTGGAACCTGCGGGATACCCGCACCTGAGGCTGAACTTGAACCACCACCCGATTGAAGTGCAGCTTTAACAAAGTTATTAACATCATCTTTTTGAATTCTATTTCTAGGACCGGTTCCAGCCACCTGAGCTAGATCAACACCCAGTTCGCGCGCTAACAATCTTACCGCAGGACCAGCATAGACTTCTGATGAGTCATTCGATACTGACGCAGCAGGCGCAGAGGAAATTGGAGCAGCTGGGGCTGGGGCCGATTGAGCAGGCTCAGAGGTCTGGGTAGGTTCTGGCGCAGCAACTGGTGCAGGGGCCTCTTCAACCGCTTCAACAGCTGAAGTAACTTCAATTAATGCAACCTGATCACCTGTGGCTAACTTATCGCCCTCTTTGGCAATAATTTGTTTAACTGTACCTGAAAGCGTTGATGGCACATCCATAGTCGCCTTATCAGACTCAAGTACAACTAGGGTATCACCCTCTTCAACTTGATCACCCACGGCAACTGAAATTTCAATCAATTCAACTTTATCATCGCTACCAATATCAGGTACAAGAGCAATTTGCTCAGATGTTTCTGAAACAGAAGAAACCTGAGGCGCTTCAGCTACCTCTGCTACAGGTTCAGGCTCAGACACTGGTGCTTCTTCGATAACTTCTTCAACAACGGCTTCTGAAGCTGATGCTGCAGATTCAATCTCAGCGATAGCATCACCAACCTTTACAGTATCGCCCTCAGCAACTAAGTACTTAACAACTGCACCATCAACTGGGCTGGGTACATCCATAGAAGCTTTATCAGACTCTAAAACCACCAGAGATTCTTCTTGCTCAACTGAATCTCCCACCGATACACAAAGCTCGATAACTTCTACCGACTCAGCGCCGCCTAAATCTGGAATTGTTACAATTTCTATTGCCACTTAAATAGCCCTTTATAAAAAGTCTTTCTATTCGTTAATTACAGGTTCAACTATTACAAATACAATGGATTGGGTTTTTCTGGATCTATACCCAATGTCTTAATTGCTTTCTCTACAACAGTTGCTTTGATTGTACCCTGATCTGCCAGAGCTTTTAGCGCAGATATCACCACGAAGTTACGATCTACTTCAAAGAAGTGACGAAGCGCTGCTCGGCTATCACTGCGACCAAAGCCATCAGTACCCAGTACGTAGAATGGTTGCTCGATATAGGCACGCATCTGCTCTGAGTAAGCTTTCATGTAGTCTGTAGACGCGATTACCGGTGCATTACAGCCACTTAGTTGCTCAGTGATATAAGCTGTTTTAGCTTTTTTAGTCGGATGAAGCATATTCCAGCGGTCAACAGATTGGCCCTCACGAACCAACTCATTAACACTGGTCAAGCTCCAAATATCCGACTGCACATCGAATTGTTCTTTCAAAATTTCTGCCGCAGCAATTACTTCATTTAAGATGGTACCAGCACCCATTAGGGTTACTTTTTTATCACCTTTTTCAGCTTCAGCAAACTTATACATACCTTTCACTATGCCCTCTTCCGCACCTTCAGGCATAGCTGGCTGTACGTAGTTTTCATTCATAGTGGTTAGGTAATAGAAGCAATTTTCTTGATCTTCAAACATGCGCTTAACGCCGTCTTGAACAATCACTGCTAACTCATAGCTAAAGGTCGCATCATAGCTCTTACAGTTTGGAATGGTATTAGCCAAAATAAGGCTATGACCATCCTGATGCTGAAGTCCCTCACCGTTAAGAGTAGTTCGACCAGCAGTTGCACCAATTAGGAAACCGCGTGCCTGACTGTCACCCGAGGCCCAAGCAAGGTCACCAATACGCTGGAAACCAAACATTGAGTAGAAAATATAGAATGGAATCATTGGGCAAGAGTTAGTGCTGTACGATGTAGCAAGGGCTAGCCATGCAGACATTGCACCAGCTTCGTTAATACCCTCTTCAAGAATCACACCTTTCTTGTCTTCTTTGTAGTACATAATTTGCTGATGATCATGGGGTACATATTTCTGACCAGCAGAGGTATAAATACCTAGCTGACGGAACATACCTTCCATACCAAATGTACGGGCTTCATCAGGAACAATTGGCACCACACGTTTACCAATGTTTTTATCTTTTACCAGTGAGGATAGAACTCGAACAAACGCCATAGTGGTAGAAATTTCACGCTCACCAGAACTTTCAAGCTGCTTTTTAAAGGCACTTAATGGCGGCGTAGTCATAGGCTCAAAATCAGCCTTACGCGCAGGCAATGGACCGCCTAGCTCTTGACGACGGCTCTTCATATAAGCGATTTCTGGACTATCTTCAGCAGGTTTGTAATAAGGTACAGTCTCTAGCTGATCATCTGGAATTGGGATACCGAAACGATCACGGAACTTACGCAAGCTATCCATATCCAATTTTTTAACAGAGTGAGTATCATTAGCCGCTTCACCCGCTCCACCTAAGCCGTATCCTTTAACTGTTTGCGCTAAGATAACTGTTGGCTTACCTTTGCTCGCAGACGCTTCAGCATAGGCTGCATAAACCTTATAGGGATCATGGCCACCACGATTTAGGGCCATTATTTGCTCATCAGTCATATCTTTAACAAGTTCGAGCAACTCTGGATACTTACCAAAGAAATGCTCTCTGGTATAGGCACCACCATTGTATTTATAGTTCTGTAACTCACCATCGCATACTTCATTCATACGCTTAATTAGCAAGCCAGACTTGTCTTTTTCGAGTAGTTGATCCCAATGACGGCCCCAAACGACTTTAATTACATTCCATCCAGCGCCTCGGAAAACGCCTTCAAGCTCTTGCATAATTTTACCATTACCTCGCACAGGGCCATCTAGACGCTGTAGGTTACAGTTGATTACAAAGACAAGATTTTCAAGCTCTTCACGACCAGCCAATGATATAGCACCTAGACTTTCTGGCTCATCACACTCACCATCACCAAGGAAAGCCCATACCTTGCGATCACCGCGAGCTACAAGATCTCTAGCCGAAAGGTAACGCATTACATGCGCTTGATAGATTGCTTGGATTGGGCCAAGACCCATAGATACTGTTGGGAACTGCCAGTAATCAGGCATTAACCAAGGGTGAGGATAGGATGAAAGACCTTTGCCATCTACTTCTCGACGAAAACTATCTAGTTGCTCTTCAGATAGCCTACCCTCAAGGAAGGATCTAGCATACATACCTGGCGCACTATGGCCTTGGAAGAATACTAAATCTCCAAGATTCTCACCTTCAGAACCTCTAAAGAAGTAGTTAAAGCCAATATCATACAATGTTGCCGCTGATGAAAAGCTTGCAATATGTCCACCAATACCCTCGCTCTGCTTGTTGGCACGCATAACCATGGCAAGAGCATTCCAGCGGATCAAAGATCGAACACGGCGTTCCATAAATAGGTCACCGGGCATCACTTTTTCTTTATTTGCAGGAATTGTATTGCAGTACGGTGTGGTAATTGACTGCGGTAAGCCTACGCCAGAATTTGTAGCACGGGCTTGAAGTTGACTTAAAATATAGGAAGCTCTTTCGCTACCTTGGGCTCGACAGATAGAGTCAAACGCCTCTAACCATTCTTGGGTTTCTGTTGGATCTAAATCCTGAGACATGCGGCACCAATCAATGTTAATGAATCAATTTTTATTGAGCCCATGATTTAAGCAACCTTATGCCTCGATAAAGAGACGCATGGACCCTGTAATGAAGGCGCACATAATAATGTAGCGAGGCTACAAAATCAATGAAATTGAATAGTTTGAGCAATCAATTTTTAATAATAATTTACTTTATATAAATTTAATAAAACATTGTAATATATAGCTTTTATAAAATTTAATTTCAAGTTAGTTTAACTACAAAATTGGTTTTTTAAGTACTAATTTGAAAACTTATAATAGTTATTTTGTGAATCATTAAAATTTATACCTTTCGCAGAGCTATAATTTTCAGCAGTCTGTACCCACAATTCACGTGGCGAATCGAGGACTAAACGGCTGTAGGCTTGCCTTATATCGTCTATATTCACCGCTTTTATAGCCTGCGCCAAGCGCTGTCTAAAATCAAAATCATAATAACCAAGGCTTATTGCCTTAAGGGATCTAGCGGTCAAATCACTAAGATTTTCAGGGTCATCTTCCAAGTTAACCAGTAACGCTCTTTTATGCACTAGAAGGTCGTCCTCAGTTAAATTCTGTATGGTCAGAGCAAATTGACGACTAAAGCGCTTAAACTCAAGCTGTAACTGATGCTCTGAAGCCACAGGTGACTGAATAATAAACGATATTCCAGGCACACGCTGAATATGCATAGGGAATGCTGCAACCACGTAACCAAGCTGCTTTTCCGTTCTTAATTCATTGTAAAAAGGCGAAGAAATAATGTTAGCCAATAAGCTAACCATCGCGCGCTCATTTAAACTTTCGGAATCACCCTGTATATAGCGCAATAAAACCGCATCATTATGCTCAACAAAGACACCTCTAGCCCTCTCCTCCTCAGGCAGCCTAACCACCGATCTTACCGAGGCTAGATCCTTTAAATTAAATTTACTGATATAACTGGCAATCTCTCTTGCAGCCTCTTCCCTGTGATTCCCAGCCACTAAAACCTCCATCTTGATTTCAGCTAACAGCTGCTTAACAAATAGCTCAACATCCGATATCGAAAGAGATTTTAAAATAGCTATTTGCTGCTCTGGAATATAGCGACCAGCAATATCTGAATAAAGCTGAGTCATTATTTGCCTAAATGGATATTCACGCTTGGCATTAAGTTTTTGTCTAATTAATTGCTGCTTAGTAAGCATTAACCTATCACTATCGACTGTAATCTCAGCAAATGCAGTTATAACTGTTTTAAGTAACTCAAACTGCTTATCTGAATAGCCTTCAAAAACAAAAGATACCCCCTCTTTAGTCGGCTGAATATGGTAGCTAAGGCCTGCCATTAATGCGGGATAAAGCGCTTCTCTCAACTGCTCTTGAACATATGCAGCATAGAGCTCAGCTACTGTATAGCCGTACACACCCTGCACGAGCTCGGACTCGAGCAAGACAACAATTTCTCCTTTTGGCGCGCCAAATTCTGTGGACTTTTGATGCCAAACTTTTAACCCGCCTCTATCAACAATTAATACTGGCTTTTGATCATTAGGCTCATCGATTAAATCTAAGCTTGTAGGTAAATAAGGGTTTTTGCCAATCAGGCTTAACTCAAAGTTAGCCTCGGCTTTTTGCCATCTTTTAATGGACTGATTATCCAAGGTTTCGACAGAGTACTCAGTCTGGTAAAACTCAGATTTTTTTGCTGCCTCAACCTCAGGTGCAATAACCATTAACAGCATATTTTCAAAACTAATATGATCCATAAGGTTGAAGATCAATTGCTTATCAAATCCATCACGTTGATAGGGTGCGCTAAGCAACTGATTACCCTTGTATTGATGCATTTTACCAGCTAGATCGGTAACGTAAGTTGAGGGGTCAATTTTTTCAACAAAGCGAAAAGCAATATCACTCATTACCGCAAATTCATCTTGTCTCCAGGACTCTATACCCTGCTGCTGAATCAACTTTAACCATGCATAAAGCTCCACCAAAATTTGCTCATAATGCTTATAACCCAATGGCGTTAGACCAATATCGATTGAAAAGAGAGTCGCACCTCGGTCTGATAGCACGGGGCCCGCGGATAGACTTTCTGCCCAACCTTTTTCTTTTAGAGCCTGTAGTAAACTACCCTGCCCCTCATATCCAATCATTTCACCTAGGTACATCGCTGGTTTAATTTTCCAGTGCCTATTTTGCTGGGGTAGTTCAAATAGCAAGTTCAGCTCCCTGAGCTCCTTTAGCGGTCTTACAGTTGCCTTTAAAGGTAATCTGTCAGACTCAACCAAAGGCACCCTATAAGGCTCTATTACTGTGTTTTTATTGGGAATTGGTAAGAACTGACTCTCTACCATGTATTGCAACCTATCCAAAGACTGGCTTCCAAGCACCACTAATGTCATAAGATTGGTTGAATAATATCGGTTATACATAGCCTTCAGTTGATCGCGAAGCAAACCATCCTTGCCATCAACTAAAGTCTGATTATTACCCACGGTAAATTTGGATAAAGGATGCCGAGGGTTAATAATCTCCCGCAGTACATCCCATTGTCGACGGCTGTCACTTTTAAGTTTTAGTTGATATTCAGATTCAACAGCATTGCGTTCACGATCAACATACTTGGCATCAAAGGTGGGTTCAAAAAAGAATGGTGCAAATCGATCAAGCGCATCTTCTAAATAGGCAGCATCAACATTAAAAAAGTAATTGGTATGTTCCAGTGAAGTACTCGCATTATGCGAGCCTCCATGCTCACTGATAAATGTTTGATACTCGCCCGCTGAGGGATATCGTTGAGTACCAAGAAATAACATATGTTCCAGGAAATGTGCGAGTCCTTCTGTACCATCGGGATTTTGGTAACTGCCCATATACAGATCAAGGGCTACCGCCGCCTTGTCGGCATCAGGATCGGAGATCAGCAAAACATCTAAATCATTTGCCAGTGTCAATCGACGATAAGAGCGCTGATCATTTTCACTCTTTATAAGATTGGCTGAAATTTGGGAGCCTGAGGATTTACTATTTTCAAAAACACTGCATGAAGCAATAGAAAGACAGATAAGCAATATCGTCAAGGGTCTATGCGGAGTTCCCAATATAGCCGAATATATCTGACGAAATAACACAACAATCCCTGTCATGGGCAATTACTCAGCAGCCAGCTGAGCCCTAGGCCATGCGTTGTAAATAGCCTTAACTAGGGTGGCTAATGGGATAGCAAAGAATAGTCCCCAAAAGCCCCATATGCCACCAAATATTAGCACGGCAATAACGATTGCCACCGGATGTAAGTTAACCACCTCAGAGAATAACAAGGGTACTAATACATTGCCGTCCACGATTTGAATAATCGCATAGAGCCCAACAAGCCATGCAAAATCGTTTGATAGACCCCATTGAAGATAGCCTACCAGCAATACTGGGATAGTCACTAAGGTAGCACCAATATAAGGAATTAAAACTGAAAGCCCGACCAAGAGCGCCAATAAGGTTGCATATTTAAGATCAAGACACAAAAAGGCAATCAATGAAACTGTGCCAACAATCAGAATTTCAATGGCTTTACCGCGAACATAATTGGCAAATTGAATATCCATTTCATCCCAAATAGTAGTCATTACCTGACGCTCTTTGGGCAACATATTGGAAATATAGCCAAGCAATATATCCTTATCCTTAAGCATAAAGAATACTAGCAACGGCACTAAAATTAGATAAATTAATATCCCCAAGATACTAGGGAAACTACTAATGGAAAGGCTTAGTAGCTGCTCGGCAAGATTTGCTAACTCCTCTGACATTCGATTAATTAATATTTGAACCTGCTCAGGACTAATATAGGCAGCAGTTTTCTCAGGCAATGAGCTAAACAATTCTTGTAACTGATAGACCATATTGGGAAGCTCTTTTAACAGCAACGTTGTCTGTCTTCCAACAATGGGTACAAGAACAAATAATGAGGATATAAAGGCAACTAAAAACAAAATATAAGTAGTTAGTACTGCAGGAATTTTAGACAAGCCATATTTCTGCAAGCCATTAACTACGCCCTGAAGCAAGAAGGTAAATATCATGGCGGCAATTACTGGTCCCAAGACACTGCCAAGCGTAGCGATAACGATTACTGAAACCACCAAGAAAATACTTAAAAGAACAGCCTCTTCAGTACTAAAATACTGAGCCAGCCACCTTTGTATAACCCTCTTCATAATAACTCCGCAATTAAATATTCAATCTTAGTGTAAATATGGCATATTATATTCAGATAATACAGGGATCAGAGATGAAACCAATCTGTTTTTTTTATGTCCAATTAAGCCTAGACCTGTGACCTAGAGCATAATCACAAAATATATGTGTAGATACTGTGGAAAAATAAGGCTTTTTTTAGTAGAAAAACTGCATAAAAAAGCCTCTCTAACCGTTAGCTACCTGTTGCTAGCCGTTATCTCACACAGCAGCTATTCTGCTGATGTCAAACTGCCCCTGCTCGGCGATAGTAGCTCGGGTATAGTATCAAAACAGCAAGAATATAAACTCGGCAAATCATGGCTTCAGGCTTTTAGGCGGCATGTCGAAGTTCACGATGATCCACTATTACAGTCCTATCTTGAGCAGCTAAGCTATGACCTAGTGGCTCACAGTGACCTTGAGGACACAAAAATTTCTCTAGTGGTCGTTAACAATCCCACTATTAATGCTTTTGCAGTACCTGGCGGTATTATCGGCATTCATACAGGCATCTTCACCTATGCCGATAATGAAGATCAACTAAGCTCAATTGTTGCTCACGAAATCGCTCATCTAACCCAGCGCCATTTTGCTCGTTCAGTTGAAGCACAGCGCAGCGCATCAGCTATTTCACTCGCAGGCATGTTGGCAACGATTATAGTTAGCTCCCAAACAGATACCGATGCCGCTATCGCGACCCTGACTGCAGCTCAAGCGATATCAGCAGATCAGCAACTTCGCTATAGCCGCAGCAATGAGCAAGAAGCTGACCGGCAGGGAGTTAAAATTCTCAGTAAAGCAGGTAGAGATCCTGGGGCATCCGCGGATATGTTAAATAATATGCTGGCCTTGAGTCGCTATAAGGGGAATCGAGCCCCAGAGTTTTTACTAACCCATCCAGTTACAGAGCGACGTGTCGCCGACACCCGAGCTAGAACACTTAAAGAAAAAAAACGTCATTACCCAGATAGTCCTGACTACTATCTTATGCAAGCTAGAACCGCCATTTTATTGCAAGATGATGCGGAATATTCAGTCAGCTATTTTAAACAGAAAGTGGCTGTAAATAGTTTGCAACAGAACGCAGCCAAATACGGCTTAGCAATAGCCTACTCAAGGTTAGGTGAATATAAAAAAGCCAACCAATTGCTATCAATTCTTCTGAAGCAGGATCCTTTAAATAGAATCTATATTTACACCGATATTGAGAACGATTTAGCTGCCAAAGACTACAAATCAGCACTTACCAAGCTTGAATATCAGCTAAAACTTAATCATAAAAACTACCCTTTGCAGTCTCTTATGGCTGAAACATTATGGCAGAACAAACAATATATGGCCTCAGCCATGGCTTTAACCAAATTAAGCAATCAGCGTAAAGAAGACCCAGCAATCTGGTATAAATTAGCAGAAGTCAGAGGGTTAGCTGGGGATATATCAGGTGTTCATAAAGCTCGAGCAGAATATTTTATTCTTATTGGCGCTTTTGAAAATGCAAAAAAACAGCTCAATCTCGCGGCTAAATTAGTAGCCTATGATTTTAAACATCGCTCAATAATAGAACAGCGAATTATTGATGTTGAACAAATGGAAGAAGATGTCAGGAAACTTTAGTTATTAGCCTTAAATGACATCATTCTATCCAGCGCTGTGGTTGCCAGATTAGCGATATCGGATTCAACATGAATCTCTCCACTACCATCCTGTAAACAAGCCAGTAAATTCTGAAGACTATTCATGCCCATCCAGGGACAGTTTGCACAGCTTCTACAGGTAGCTCCACTGCCACCCGTTGGTGCGATAATTAATTCTTTTTCTGGCACAGCCTGTTGCATCTTATAGAAAATACCTTGATCGGTAGCAACAATTAACTGCTGGTTGGGTAGATCTTTAGCTGCAGCGATTAATTGTGATGTAGAACCGACAACATCAGCTATATCGACCACAGATTGTGGGGATTCTGGATGGACCAAGACCGCCGATTCAGGATAAACCTTTTGAAGATCGGTAATACCCTTAGCCTTAAATTCTTCATGCACAATACAGCTGCCATCCCACATTAAAACATCAGCGCCAGTTTGTTTTTGCACATAGCTACCCAGATACTTATCTGGCGCCCAAAGTATTTTTTCACCCAATGAATCAAGGTGCTCTATTACATCAACAGCAATACTTGAGGTTACCACCCAGTCTGCACGCGCCTTAACCTGCGCAGAGGTATTAGCATAGACCACCACTGTTCTATCGGGATGCTGATCACAAAAATCATTGAATTCATCTGCTGGACAACCCACATCTAATGAACAGGTTGCCTCGAGAGTTGGCATCAATACGGTTTTATTGGGCGTGAGAATCTTAGCCGTCTCACCCATAAATTTCACACCAACCACAATTAATGTCTCAGCATCATGACGACTACCAAAACGAGCCATTTCAAGAGAATCAGCGACTACCCCACCGGTTTCTTCGGCGAGGGCCTGTATTAAGGGATCAGTGTAATAATGAGCAACAATAACAGCATTCTTATCAATTAGAAGCTGTTTAATTTGCTGACGCGCAACCTCTTGTTGCTCTGCACTTAATGGCTCATCAATAGAGACTTTCTCAAGATATTCTCTTACCTTAAGACTCAGGTCATCATTTGCTTGCATAGTAAAGTCTTGGCGCATTACAAAACGGATAGGTTAGTAAGAAGAAACCCAGTAAACAACCGCTGTTAAAACAATAAGAACCGTTGCAATAGCTGCAATAGCATCGGCTTTAGAATCACCAGAACTTTGATTATTTGTATCAGTCATTAAATTACCTAAAAATGTATTTACTTGAATAGCGGTATTTCTACCGCCGCGCATTTTAACAAGCATTTGTTAAACTGTCTCGCCAAAACTCCAGCCTGTAACAATAAATCCCTTATTCCTTTTATTTCGCATCTAATTAGCAAATATTAATTTCAAAGCAATGCTTCAATCTGTATCATACGACACCTTTAACACTGACGAAGTCATATATAGCCTCAATGTATAGATACGATAATTACGACCAAAAAATTGTTGATGAACGCGTAGAGCAATTTAGAGACCAAACCAAACGTTATTTAGATGGTAAAATAGCAGAGGAAGAATTCCTTCCGCTACGCCTACAAAATGGCCTTTATGTTCAACGTTTAGCTCCTATGCTTAGAATAGCTGTTCCCTATGGTATGCTCTCTAGCAAACAAGTAAGAAAGCTCGCTCATATTGCTCGGGTTTATGACAAAGGCTACGTTCACTTTACGACGCGTCAAAATATACAGCTAAACTGGCCGGCACTAGAAGAAGTCCCAGATATTTTAGCTGAGCTTGCCAGTGTCGAGATGCATGCCATTCAAACCAGTGGTAACTGTATTCGCAACACAACTACCGATCAATTTGCCGGTGTTGCCGTCGATGAAATTGAAGATCCTCGCCCTTGGTGTGAATTGATTCGTCAATGGTCTACCATTCATCCAGAGTTTGCCTTCTTACCACGTAAGTTCAAAATTGCGGTATGCGGCTCACAAGAAGATCGCGCTGCCTTCTTATTACATGATATTGGCTTACAGCTGGTTAAAAACGAACAGGGTGAGCTCGGATTTGAAGTCTTTGTCGGCGGCGGCTTAGGCAGAACACCTATTATTGGCTCCTCTATTCGTAAGTTCCTGCCCAAACAACACCTGTTGTCCTACCTAGACGCCATTGTTCGAGTTTACAATCGCTATGGTAATCGGGATAACAAGTACAAGGCTCGTATTAAGATACTAGTAAAAGCATGGACTCCTGAAGTTTTCGCTCAAAGAGTTGAAGAGGAATGGACAAAGATTAAAGATGGTCCCTCTACCCTTACCGATAATGAAATTGCGCGGGTAAAAGGTTTTTTCACAGCCCCAGATTATCAAAGTATTGAGTCAGATACTGCCACTCAATTGTTGGAAACACAGGCTGGTGAGAATAATGCCTTTAGCCGTTGGTTAGATCGCAACACCGAACTACAAAAACAAACGGGTTATTACTCAGTAACTTTATCTTTAAAACCCGCAGGTGTAGCTCCTGGTGATGTAACCGATACACAGCTTGAAACCATTGCCAATCTTGCTGATCAATATGCCTTTGGTGAGTTACGTGCCACTCATAATCAAAATGTAGTTCTGACTGATGTTCTTTACTCAGACCTTTTTGAGCTATGGCAACAAGCCAAAAAATCGGGTCTTGCCACGCCTACCATCGGCACTATCAACGATATGATTTGTTGCCCAGGCGGTGACTACTGTTCATTGGCAAATGCTAAATCTATACCTGTGGCTGAAGCTATACAGCGTAAATTCTCAGACCTCGATTATGTTTATGATCTAGGCGACTTAGAACTCAATATATCGGGATGTATGAATGCCTGCGGTCATCATCATATCGGTCATATCGGTATTCTCGGCGTCGATAAGAAAGGTAAGGAATGGTACCAAATACAACTCGGTGGTAGCGCCAATAAGAATGCGGCACTGGGTAAGGTTCTTGGCCCCTCATTATCCCGCGATGAAATTACAGACGGCATTGAAAAACTTCTTGATGTCTATGTTGAGAATAGAATTGCTGATGAGAGCTTCCTTCACACCTACCAGAGAATTGGTATAGAAAAGTTTAAGGAGAGAGTCTATGCCTCAGATTCTTAAAGATGAGCAAGTAGTATCTAATAGCTGGATATTGCTCGATGACTCTGCTGACACTGTTCCCAACGGTGATATTCTTTTATCCTATGAACAGTGGCAAAACTTTGCTGATCAGATTAAAGATCACCAAGGTCAAATAGGTATTTGGCTTGAAGGTCATGCTGAAATTGAAGAAATTATTGAACCTCTTCTAGCACTGCCACTGATTGCTATTAATTTCCCAAAATTTGCTGATGGTCGTGGTTTTTCTTCAGCGAGACTGATTAGAGAAAGATATCAGTATGCAGGCGAATTACGTGCTATTGGAGGTTTTATTCGTGATCAGTTATATTTACTGAAACGCTGTGGTTTTAACGCCTTCCAATTTTCCGATGAACATGAATTATCCGATGCAGCTGAATCGCTCAAAGATTTCTCGGAAAATTATCAGGTAAGCGCAGATCAACAGAGCCCCTTATTCAGAAGACGGTAAATAGTTAACAAGTTCACAGGAAAGAATAGAGAATGGATCAGCATGTTGTTTTTATCTTTTTTCTTATCTTTACAGGCGGCGCCCTAGTCGCCTCACTGGCACTATTCGGCCGCCAACCCCTACTTGTCGCTTATATTGCTCTGGGTGCCCTACTTGGGCCCTACGGCCTTGAATGGGTAACTGATCTTGAGTTAATTGCGCAAATCTCATCCATTGGCATTGTTTTTCTACTTTTCCTACTAGGTCTGGATATGCAACCTCAGGCCTTACTGCGCGTGTTAAAACAGGTCGCACACATCACATTATTTAGTTCATTACTATTTGCCGCTATAGGCTATGGTATTGCCTATGCATTCGGCTTTAGCCTAATTGAATGCGCAATAATTGGCGCCGCCATGATGTTTTCAAGCACAATTATTGGCATTAAATTATTGCCCACCACTGCACTGCATCACAAACATTCTGGCGAATTAATGATTGGTATGTTGCTAATGCAGGATTTTATCGCCATCTTTGTGTTGCTAGTTTTATTATCAGCAAGTTCTGGAGATAACAGCATTACTAGCTTAGGTATCAGTATAGTTGCCCTTCCGGCACTGATTGCCCTCTCTATGTTCTTGGTACGCCATTTACTTCAGCCACTGTTTACCCGCTTTGATCGCATCGGAGAATATATATTTTTATTAACCATTGGCTGGTGTTTGGGCATTGCTGAATTGGCTGAGGTTATTGGCCTTTCTAAGGAAATTGGTGCCTTTATTGCAGGCATTTCATTAGCAACCAGCCCAATAGCTCAGTACATTGCACTTAACCTTAAGCCATTGCGTGATTTTTTCTTGATTCTGTTCTTCTTCTCACTCGGTGGCGGATTTGATCTCAGCCTACTAGCCACCATTGCACTTCCAGCAGTGATCCTAGCAGTGGCCATGCTGACACTTAAACCCGTGGTATATCGCTATCTATTGCGCTCTCAGAGCGAAAATAACAGCCTCTCATGGGATCTAGGGTTTAGATTGGGTCAGAACAGTGAGTTTTCCTTGTTAATTGCCTATATGGCATTTAGCACATCGCTAATTGGTAATGATGCATCACACTTAATCCAAGCTACTGCAATTATTACCTTCTTGGTCTCGAGTTATATCGTTGTGTTTAACTTCCCAAGCCCAATTGCTGTAAGCGATAGATTACGCAGAGACTAATCGCTTACTTATAAAGATTTGAAGTATCGGTAAATCGATTCCACCATTTAACCAAAAGACGATCAGCGCTCTCCTCTGCTGCAAGACCAATTCTCTGTGGTAATTTTTTCTTTTGCACATAATTAATTTCAAATAACTTAGCGCTATCTGCTTGCTGTGTAAGATACTCATCACTGGTCATTAGATCATCAACCAAAGAAAGCTCTAGGGCTCTAGTACCAAACCAAACTTCACCTGTTGCCACCTTATCAATATCAACATTAGGACGACGCTCATTAATATAAGATTTAAAGAGTTGATGGGTGTCCTGAAGATCCTCAATAAATTTCTCACGCCCCTGCTCGGTATTCTCACCAAACATAGTTAGAGTGCGCTTATGCTCTCCTGCAGTTAATAATTCAAAATCAACATCATGTTTTTTTAGCAATCGATGAAAGTTAGGTAACTGAGCAACCACGCCAATAGAACCAATAACGGCAAAAGGCGCAGCTAAGATCTTATCGCCAACACAGGCCATCATATAGCCACCGCTTGCAGCCACCTTATCAACGCAGATGGTTAAAGGAATTCCCTTCTTACGCAATCTATCAAGCTGACTACTAGCCAGACCATAGCTATGAACCATACCGCCAGAACTTTCCAACTTTACAACCACCTCATCGGTTGATTTTGCCTGAGTCAAGATTGCGGTAATTTCTTCGCGCAAGTTAGTTACCGCTGAGGCACTGATATTGCCATTAAATTTCACAACAAAAATGCGCTTTTCAGAATGATCCTCAGAATCATCTCGGTTGTTCGCTAACTTAGCTTTTTGCTTTTTTTCTTTTTTAATACGCTTAGCTTCAGCCTTTTTTGCCGCCTTATCTAATAAAGCCTGATTCATAGCCTCACTAATTTCATCATACTGACTATTGAGCTGATTGATTTCCAACTGACCCTTATCAGTATTTTGACTGTTTTTTTGACTGGCAATAATTCCAACAACAAGCGCAAAAGCAATAACAAATGTAATCACCTTAGCGAGAAACAACCCATATTCTGCAAAAAATTCCAAACCAAACTCCATTATTTCCGTAAGTAAGGGTGTTTATATGAAATTCAATAAAAACCCAAAGATAGACAGATAATTATAGAGCAAATAAATATTTCAACAACGATATTGGTAGATAAACGAAATAGCGTAATTTATATAAGAGGATCAATGCTTTTTGTTGCAATATAGGCAGGCACCCGCTATGGTTTGCGCCATTAAAGGATCCCGCTTTAAAAAGCTCAAAACTCAGTGTTTTATGCTTCAGTTCTAGGCTCTGCCAAAATAATTGGATTTGAAAAGGAAAATTAAATGTCATCAACATTATTTCAAGCATTTCAAAAAAACTTTCTAGGTAATTCTCCAGATTGGTATAGAAATACCATTATTATCTTTTTGCTAGCTAATCCCATTCTATTGATGATATCTAGTCCTTTTGTAGTAGGCTGGATACTGATAGCGCAGTTTATTTTTACACTTGCTATGGCGTTAAAATGCTACCCATTGCAACCCGGCGGTCTATTAGCGCTTGAAGCTATTATTATGGGACTAGCCAGTCCTGATAATGTTTATCATGAAGCAGTCGCTAACTTCCAAGTTATCCTGTTGCTGATGTTTATGGTGGCCGGCATTTATTTTATGCGCGATATGCTCCTGTATACATTTACAAAGATTCTGCTCAATGTGCGCTCAAAGACGCTTTTATCATTCCTTTTCTGTTTCTCAGGTGCAGTACTATCCGCGTTTCTCGATGCATTAACAGTAACTGCTGTTTTAATTACTGTCGCGGTAGGTTTCTTTAGCGTTTATCACCGAGTCGCTTCAGGTACGGAATTTAATAATGAGCAACACAATCATAATGACGATAGCCTGGTTCAAGCTGATAAAGCAGAAACGCTAGAGCAATTTCGCGCATTTCTTCGCAGTCTAATTATGCACGGTGCGGTTGGTACTGCGCTTGGCGGTGTTACTACACTGGTTGGTGAACCGCAAAATCTTTTAATTGCAGAAAAAGCGGGTTGGCAATTTATTGAGTTCTTTATGCGTATGGCTCCAGTCACCATGCCAGTGTTTGCTTGCGGCTTAATATGCTGTGTTATTTTGGAAAAAACAAAAATACTCGGCTATGGAGCACAGCTTCCGGCAGCGGTTAAGCAAGTTTTACTGGAATCCAGTCTTGAAGATGAGAAGAATCGCTCACAAACTGATATAGCTAAATTAATTGCACAGGCTGTTATTGCATTAGTTCTAGTCTTTGCCTTGGCTTTTCACTGGGCTCCAGTCGGCCTGATTGGTTTAATGATTATCGTATTACTTACTGCCTTTAATGGCGTTACCGAAGAGCATCAAATAGGTAAGGCCTTTGAAGAAGCCCTACCCTTTACCGCATTATTGGTCGTATTCTTTGCCGTTGTTGCGGTGATTCATGAACAACATTTGTTCTCACCAGTCATAAACTGGGTACTTGCCATGGACCCAGCTTCTCAGCCTGGTGTTTTCTTCCTAGCTAATGGTTTACTTTCAGCAATTAGTGATAATGTCTTTGTCGCTACGGTCTATATCAACGAAGTGAGAATTGCCTTAGATTCTGGACTCATTGATCGCGATTTATTCGATAAACTTGTGATAGCCATTAATACTGGAACCAACCTTCCCAGCGTTGCTACACCCAATGGTCAAGCTGCTTTCTTATTTCTTTTGACCTCTGCGCTAGCGCCATTAATTAATTTGTCTTATATGCGCATGGTAATTATGGCTCTACCCTATACGGTTGTCTTAACCGTTGTTGGTCTGATAGGTGTTCTAAACTTAGGCTAACCCAGACTCACTAGTATACCCTTGAGGCTATATTTAGCCTCAAGGGCACTAACCTCCAATGTGATCAAACGACTGATAACTGCCTAAGAAAATTACAATCTTGGGCGTTTTCATCGAGTTGCGCTGAAATTATTCGTTCCCAAGCTGTTTTACAGGCATTAAGTGAGCTAGGTAAACAAAAAATTAGTGTGTCATTGGCTAAACCTGCGATACACCTAGACTGAATGGTCGTAGAGCCAATATGTTGAAATGAAATCTGCCTAAATAATTCACCAAAACCAGAAATCGTTTTATCAAGTAGTGGTTCAATCGCCTCTGATGTTATATCTCCATGACCAAAGCCCGTCCCACCCGTAGTAATTATTACATTGATTTTACTATTTGCTATCCAGCGAGATAGGACGGCTCTCATCTGATAGACATCATCTTTTACATGCTGATGCTCCAATAAACAATGCGCAGACCTTACTGAATTACGCAAAAATTTACCCGACTCATCATCAGCCATACGCTGACTATTCGATAGAGTTAGCACTGCAACTTTAAAGAAACTTTTACTGGGTGACATTACCTATGCTCTCAATTTAAGCGGTACATTGGGTGTTAAAGACATTGTATTTTTTAAATGAAAATCTCTAATGGCAATAATCAGATGCGCAACTTTTCGCACATTAGGCTGGGTTGTTAGCACACCCATTTGATTACAGGCTAAATTACTTAAATCCGTCGCTAAATCATGTTTATCATTGGCCACCAGTGCCCAGTTATAAATAACGGGAAGATAATATTCATAGGAATTGACTGACCCATTGGATTCTGCCAAATCCAGTGGATCCCAATAATTAGAGACAACATCACTGATTGAGCGATAAAGCATATTGCCTTTTTTGCAGGCATCCTTACGCATAGTAACATCCATTTCTTAATTAATGATTGTGAGCACTGCTGA
>JAYQEC010000004.1:44731-55450 GCA_038138645.1 Porticoccaceae bacterium
CATCCTTACGCATAGTAACATCCATTTCTTAATTAATGATTGTGAGCACTGCTGAATGAATGTAAGCCAGAAAAACAACAGCCTCATCTAAAAAACTAGACCACAATCTGATTATTCGCAAACCTGATTTTCTTATTTTGCTAAAAAATTTATTTGTAGATAGAGCTCAATTCTTTATTCCTTTGTTATTAATTAGCTCGCCAAAAGGCAAAAAAAATGCACTCCAAGGAGTGCATTTTGAGTTGTAGCAAATAGTTTGAAGGTTACGGTGTATTTGTAGACGCCTCTCCCCACGTTGAAGAGAATACATTTTCTCCATTTATGTAGAATATGGACTCTCCATGGAAGAACGAACGCTGTCGATCATTATTCCACCAACCGCGTGATTCACCAGAAAGATAACCAACATCACTAAGCATTGCAGATCCTGGTTGATCCTTGTTGTCAATTTTAAATAGATGAAGTTGATTTTCATTCACATAGCCTTGATCCGGTGATGAATACGAAATACTTACTGGAACAGAGAACCGGTCGGTACTCTGATCAACTTGCTGATATTGGAAGGCATTGCGATTAAATTGGGCTGGTGAATAACTCCAACCATCAGTAAGCCCTTCGCCGATAATAATTTCTTCTATCGAATAGGGTTCATTGGTTGGGGCAACATTAAATAACTCAAGTTTGACCTTGCCCTCAATCTGTCCTAATCCCAATAGCAGATTATCATTGACTGGATGCAAGAAGTCAGAAAACCCAGGGACTTCCAGCACACCCACAACCTCAGGTGATTGATGGTTGCTTAAGTCAATAACATATAGCGGGTCGATGGTTTCAAAGGTGACCAAGTAAAGTTTGTCGCCAAAAAACCTAACCCCATAAAGCGATTCATTGGGTTTTCCAATTTCATCGGGGCTTGCGCTGTTAGGCAATACAGATACCTGCTCAAGGCTGTATGAATCTGTTGACTGCTGAAGTACTGTTAATCGATGATCTCGTGCATCTTCATTATCACCAGTCCATTCGCTTGTTACTACACGCACATATCCATTGTATTCATTGATTCTAAAATCAATCTGACCACGACCAGTTAAATGCCCCTGAACTTCACCTGAGCCGGTGTAAGCAAGATCCGCATCTAGATCGAATTTATGGATAAAGCTTTTGGATGCATCTCCCCAACCCTGTTGCTGAATAAAGTATATTGACTCTTGGCTGACATATACGCCGCTGGTTGACTCAAGATAACAGGTGCTATTTTCAATCGTTTGCTCTGCTACGTTAACAGCAACCAGTATAGTCATAGTGGGATAACCATAATCAATATTAGCTGCTGCATGATCTTCATTAATCATCAAGCAATCGGTTGAATTAAGGAAATCAACGGGTTGATTGTTAATATATGCCGTAGGCAATAAATCATCACCGTTAAGCTCTTCTAAAGCGGTTTGGTTTGTTTCAGCTTGATCAGCAGTTGGATAATCATAGTAACCATCAATTGTCGGCGTATGCCGCGCGATAAGATAGACAATATCGCCTTTTTTACGACTGGTTACAAAGCCACCCTCAAGATCAAATTCCCAAATTAATTCCGGCTCATAAAGACCAGTTGGATCAGAATTTTCCGGAATTTCTGTTATGTCGTAAACATCCAAACCAATCGTCTGATTACGCCAAGTGAAGGGGTCCATAAATACATCACCATACATCCCCCACCAGCCTGAACTATCAATGGAGACTAATTGATTGTCGTTGGTGTAAAGGCCTTCGATGGTTTTATTATCTTCTACAACAATTTGTGCCACCTGTTCTGTTGTGGCCGCTGTTGAATCCGTTGCTAGAATTTTTAAAGTTCGCAACTCAGGAATAATTGGATACATTGGTTCATCAGCTGCGGCTACTGCAGGCTCTTCTCCCACTTCAATAGCATCATCAAATATAGCTATGGGTTCAAAGATAAAGCAGCAATCATCATAAAGACTGTAACTGGGCGCTATAAATAAATGGGAGCCGTTATATTTTACAAAATCATGCTCATCCACACCCTCTTCAAGCGTATAGGTCGTTGTAAAAGATTCACCTCCAGCTCCAGATGCATCAGCACCCGCTTCCATCGCCATATCGCCTGCTGGCATTGCATCAACGGCAGTGTCCTCCATTTCAGCTACAGCACCATATCTGCTGCTGTAGCTTTGCGTAAATTGAGATGTTAGCTCTTCAGCACTAGCCATTGGCACCAATAATGCTGTTGACTGGTCTAAGGTTTGACCTGCCATACCCGGCATATAAGAGGCTATATACTGTGCCACTTCCAGTGACGACGCTCTGCTTGCCGTTTGTGATACCGCCGTATTGATTAATTCATCACCCCTCATATCGAACAAATAACGTAGAAGTAACAAACCATCGGTTAATGCATCTAATTCCCCATCGGCATCGATATCAGTAATGCTTGATGACTGGTTCAATACATTAGCTACTTCTGAGGCAGATAAAGTCGCATCGGTTGCGATTACACCATCAGTCAAGGCTTCATCACGAAGTCCAAAGGCATATCTTAGTAGCAGCAAACCATCGGTAAGTGCATCAGCTTGACCATTACCATCAAAGTCCCAGCTATTAACATCAACTGGATCAACCACTGGCAGTGATGCCAGCATTACGGAATGGGCATAACAATAATATGCTAGAGAATCTGCACTAAAGTCTGATGGAATGGTAAGTGTAAGCTGTTCGTTACCTGAAATTGAGGCTACACCGCCGACTTCTCCACCAGTTCCATTGCTCGTCATAACAACTTCAGTATTAGCCTGCTTCCATGCATCACCAATATTAAATGGATGACCGCTATCGGTTCGTATAAAGGTATAGGTAGAGCCTTTTACTAGGCTAACATCAATAGAATCACCATCAGCCTCGCTGGAGAAGATATAAAACGGCGATGCAAATGGATCCGCATTAAGCCTGACATAAATAGTCGAATCCTCAGCTATTGCAGGTAGGCTTATAAGAGAAAAAAGGTAAATATATACTAATTTTTTAAGAAAATTTTTACCTATGGATATCGAACTAAACATTGATTATACCCCACAAATACATTTTTAAATTTATTCTTTATTAACCTGATTATAGGCTTTTGTGTGAAGAAAGCTAATTTAGACTGAACCTAGCATTATCACTAGCATTATGACAAGTCTTTTAACTCGACTAATTTCAAATAGTCCGTAGGTTAATAAAAACCAATTTCAGCTACTTGAATATCAGCCAAATGATCTCTGCCATAGGCTACCACTGCTACACTTTTAATACTGCTGGATTTAACTGAATTTCGCAACCAACCACTAGAGGGTGCAAAGCCATCTAAGGGTAATTGAATTGTCTGCCATGATTTATCAGTCATAAAACCACTTGTGTAGTAATGCCATGGCATTAGCGTTCCAGCGGTGCGAAGGTGAATATAATATTTTTCATTATTACCTCGAACATTAAGGTAAATACCCTGAACCTTTTTCTTATCTATATTTTTAGTATTAGCTCTAAACTGTAAAAAACCGCCATTATTTTCAGTGCTAACAGTTCCATTTAAGTGTGCAAAAGTTTGCGATTCATCCTGATTAAAACTCAATGTGCCTGTTGAAACGCCGCCCATCACCTGATCGCTAATTAATTGCCATTGGTTGTTGGGTTTTGAGGTAAAGTCATCAATAATCACTGCTTGAACTCCTACGGGAAGTGAAAGCATTAGAATATAAACGGCAAGTTGGCTTATTTTACCCATTCTATGCACACCCTCTTTTATCGATTTTTATATTGAGTGGGGCAGTACCCACGAGAGACATCGGGTGATCTTTTGGCTAGGTGTTTGGTATTTCTGTTTGTGACTCTTTCTCGCCAAAGCTTAAAAGATCCTGTCTTTACCTGCGAACGCATAATTTTAATCACGGCAGATTCATTAAGACCAAAGTTATGTTCTATAGCCTCAAAGGGTGTTCTGTCCTCCCATGCCATTTCTACAATGCGAGAAAGTTCATCTTCAGAAAATTGTGCTTTTGTGCGTGCCAATGGCTTCTCAAATATGGGTTAATTCGGTAATTCTACGAACTAACCAACTATTTGTATCAAGGCAGAGTCTAATAATCAGAGCGCTTCTAAATAGTAGGAACGACAAATAAGAATTAAATAGCAACCATAACCGTTTCAAAGTCGAAACGTGGGGAGACATTTCGTGAAATTTCCATATCATCAATGGCAAGAAATGATGATAATGCAAATATCAAAGCAAGATAGCTAGGAAGCATAGTTGAATCTGTATTAAGAGGATATGGATGGTTACAAACATTAATTATACAGTGAGTCCACATTTTCACTAATGCCTTATATGGATAACTGGAATTACTTATATTTATATCCCTGCAAATTAGATAAACTTATGCTAAGAAGAATAATTTTAAAATTGCCCTGTTAAAATGGCAGAAAAAAGATCAATTCACGTAATTAAATTAATGCAACTAACTTTCCTAAAAGTTCTAAATATCTGTAGGGAGCAATTTTTGCCAATGCCATATATAAATCTAATTTCTAGAGTACGCGATTGTATGAGTTTAGCCGTTTTCTTCGCCATGCTAGCTGGAAATGTTAATGCTATTGTCGTTCCTTATAATCAGACAGACGAAATTAATAGTTTTCAACAAACGTTGAGTGCAGAAGAATTACACATTATCGGTGATTGGCAAATAGCACCCGTATCAGAGGCATTCTATGTAGGCCCCAATCAAGGGAATTCTGAATGGTGGTCAAGTGATGAATTTAATATTAGCGAACGAGATTGCTTTTTTGATGATATTTTTAGATTTAAGGTTGATGGTAGCTTTGAAAATATTATGGATGGCCTTACCTGGCTAGAAGAATGGCAAACCAACTCAGGTAGTAGTTTCTGTGGTACACCGCTGGCACCTCATAATGGATCCTCTGCGGGTCAATGGTCATTAGATTCTCAAGCAAGCTTATTAACACTGAGTGGTATTGGTGCTCATATTGGATTGCCTAAGGTCATTAATGGTAGTGAGATCACTAATCCTTACAATGCCCCCGCTTCAATCACCTATACCATTAGCCAGCTTACCGATACTGAAATGACTCTGGACATTAGCGTTGGTTTTGGCTGGTGGGGATTTAAACTAATTAAGGTCTCTACAGATTCTGACTATGACGGTCATGCCGATAGCATCGATGCTTTTCCGTCCAATCCTGACTACCACCTAGACTCCGATAATGATGGTATGCCCGATAGTTGGGAGCAACGCTATGGCTTAAATTATTTGCATGCCGATGATGCAGATAGCGACTTGGATAATGATGGTATTTTTGCGGTTGATGAATTTTTAAATGGAACTGTACCTCAAGCCAGTCTTGATATTGATGGCAATGGTGAACTTGATGCGCTAACCGATGGTCTTTTGATCCTAAGATCATTCTTTGAATTAACCAATGATTCATTGATTGCAGGTGTTATCGGAAATAATAGTACCTACAGCAGTGCCGAGGAAATCCAATCCCGTATTGATTCGATGCAATCTAGCTTTGATATTGATAGCAATGGAGAAATTGACGCTCTGACCGATGGATTAATTATTCTGCGCTATTTATTTGATATGAGAACAAATTCACTAATCAATGGCGTGATTAGTCCAGATGGAAATCGAACCGACCTTAACGATATTTTATCTTATTTTGACGCCCTAACAGGACTCGACTCTGACAATGATGGCGTGTTGGATATATTTGATCTATTTCCCAATGACCCAACAAAAATTGTGGAAGAAGATATCTCTAACCCACCTGAACCAGAGCCTATTACAGTTCCATATGACACGCCTCATCAGGGTTTGATTGACGGTGCATCTATCTGGCAATTACCTAACTCACCCGATGGTGATCGCCCAGATCAATGCTGGCTTGCGGTAGGCTCTGATGCCGATGGCGAAATTTATATTTCTGGTCATGATCATAGTCAAAACTCTATGATGTATAGACTTTTCCAAGAGGATCAAACCCTGCGCTATATCGGTGATGCACGCACAGCATCGCAAGCAGCAAACAATTGGGAAAATGGTGAAACAGCAGAAAAATTCCATACCCGCCCAATTCATCATAATGGACAGGTCTATGTGGCAACATTAGATAGTTCGAGCATGAATAATAGCTATCTATATACAAGGGGCTTCCATTGGTATGGCTATGATATTGAGTCTGAGGTCTTTTCTGATTTAAGTGCCAGTGAACCCAATGGGGTTGGTGGGGAGCATTTACAAATAGTCACCATTCAGAAGGATCCAATTAATAATCTCCTTTACGGCATGACGATTCCGGAAAATAAGTTGGTTAAATATGATATCGAAGCAGGTCAAACCACAGTTTTAGGTAAGCCTTCAGCTTGGCAGGGCTTTTTCTACAGCAATCGCTATATGTGGGTAGATTCTAGAGGTCGTGTTTATATCAGTGGTGGTTCATCTCGAAGCCAATGGTATCAAGGCGAATCTTCGGACATATTTGATCATATCTGGTTTTATGATCCTGCAACCGGTTTTGGCGAATTAGAAAACTTTGAATTACAGGGCCCAAATGCTATGGAAGTTGGTCAATGGGAACGAACCAATGAGCGACTTTATGTAAGCGATGACCAAGGGCATATTTACCGCTTTACCGATGCCGATGCTAGCTGGGAATTTTTAGGAAGACCCGGATTTTCAAGCTCATTAAAAACATGGGTTTTCCAGCTGTCAGCCGATGAGGAGAAGATTTATATCGGCTTAAGTGATGGCAATCAGCCCAATGCAATTTATGAATACGATATTGCTACTGGTAACTCTTTTGAGCTACTAGAAATTAGTGATCTTGATAGTCAGGCAGCGGTTGAAAACTTTATTACAGGCTATGATTCTTGGGATAGTCAGGGCAGTTTTTATATCTCAAACTTTAGCATGTATGACGGTGATAATACCTATATGTTAGGTATTAACCCAGTTCGAATAAAAGTCGCAAAAGGAATACTACCAGAACTAATTGAGGTGACTGCTGAGGCTAACAATAATGAGATTTTAGTTAGTCGCTCAGGTCAAACAGCCGCGGGTTTAGATGTTTTGTATGCGATCAAAGGTTACAACAGCGCCAATAAGCTGGTTGCTCAAACCGATGGAACCCTGACATTAGCAGCAGGCCAAGCTAGCCTGCCGATCGATCCAGATAGTCTTTCTCAGCCAGAGGATAATTCAGTTGTAAAAAGAGAATTTATAATAATTCCTGATGGTAATGACTATATTGCAGGTGATCAGCGAACTGTTGAGCTTACCAACTAATAATCAGCCCATAAGGGTATAGACTGATGGCAATATCGAGGCATACCCTCGCCTATTCGTGATTATTAGTGCCTAAGTATTTTTTATTACTTTTTTAGTTTAGTATGGTTAAAAAATAATAAAGAGTATAAGGGTATGGCATCACTAAAGAGAGTTGTATTAAGTAGTTTTGTAATAATTTTTTTGAGTTTTACAACACAGATTAAAGCATCAGATTTAAGTTGGGATGTTGATTCCGATGGTAACACCGATGCATTAACCGATGGATTACTACTGCTAAGATATACCTTTGGCCTAAGAGGTAATGAACTTACCAATGGCACTATTTCTTCTGACAGCCCCCTATCTCCCTCTGCGGTTGAAACCCGAATTGAATCGATACTTCCTATTGCTGATGTAGATGGCAATGGTGAAATTGATGCGCTTACCGATGGGTTAATTGTTTTGCGCTATCTCTTTGAGATTAAAGATGAGTCTCTAATAAATGCTGTCGTGTCGAGTAATGCAACTAGATCATCATTAATAGAGATTTCTCAGCATCTAATTGATCATATGCCCGGCATCTATACTGGCGGACTGCCCAGCACACTTATTATCAATGAAGCGGTTTCATCTAATTCTAGCTTTGAAGATGAAGATGGAGACAGTCCAGATTGGTTTGAGCTTTTCAATAATAAATCAACCGCTATTGATTTAAATGGCTGGACTGTTACTGATGACGAAGATAAACCTTCTAAATGGAGTTTTCCAGATATTCAAATTGGTGCTGGTGAGTATCTTAGAATTTGGGCATCAGATAAGGATAAAACCGATGGTGGTAGTTACAAAACCCTAGTTAATCAGGGTGATAGTTTCCGTTATTTGGTGCCGACCTCAAATCCACCCAGTAGCTGGAAAGATCTTATATTTAATGATAGTAACTGGGATATTGGAAATAGTGGCTTTGGCTATGCAGATGGCGACGACGAAACTCAATTAAATGCGGGCATAAGCTCTGTTTATGTTAGAAAATCATTTACCGTAAATGACTTAGATCTAATGAGCGAGCTTTGGTTTGATATAGATTTTGATGATGGTTTTGTTGCCTATATTAATGGCACTGAAATCGCGAGATCGAATATTTTAGGTGAATCGCCAAGCTATGATGCAGGAACAGTTACTGACCGTGAAGCACGGATGTACCAAAGTGGCGCACCGGTTAGATTTCCAGTCAATGACTTTGCCACACTTTTGACCGATGGTGAAAATATACTGAGTATTCAGGTACATAATCATAATACTAATTCATCAGACTTAAGCCTAATCCCCTTTCTTTCTGCTTTTTACTCAGGAGCGACTACAGATGGTGTTAAACCACCGGTTATTCTAGGCCTTCAAAACCCTAGTTTACATACCAATTTCAAGCTTTCATCTAAGGGTGAAACGCTTATTATTTATGACAATAATGGCGATCAGGTTGGCTACTTAGAGGTAGCGGGCATATCGGCTGATAACAGTATTGGACGCTCACTTAGCAATGGCAATACAGTTTATTATGAATCCCCCTCTCCTGGCATCGAAAACCCAGACACATTGTTTACCGGCATTATTGAAAGTGAAATTGCCTTTTCACATGATGGAGGTGAGTTTTCTGGTCAAAGCGTCAGTATTAGTGGTGCTGAAGCGGATGAGGAAATTCGTTTCACTCTTGATGCAACCATACCTACAGAAACATCATCACTCTATACGAGCCCAATTGCTATTAGTGAGAATACAGTAATTAGAGCCAAAATATTTAAAGCCAACCATATACCTTCACGCACTGAAAGCCGTACCTATATAACCAATACCGATCATGCACTACCGATTGTGACTCTGGTTTCAGATCCTGTAAATTTCTTTGATACCCAACAAGGAATTTATGTCTATGGTCCAGAAGGAAATTATGATCCTTATGAATTACCCTTTTGGGGAGCAAATTTTTGGAATGACTGGGAGCGCGATGTTCATTTCTCATTCTATGAGCCCAATGGTGACTTAGGGGTAGCGCTTGATGCGGGCGTAAAAATCTTTGGTGCCTGGAGTCGCAGCAATGACCAACGTTCATTGTCTATATTTGCTCGAGGTCGCTATGGATTTAGCGATATTGAGTATCCTATCTTCCCGCAATTAGATTATGACAAGTTTGAAGCTATTGTCTTAAGAAGCTCTGGTAATGATTGGATGAGAACCAATATCAAAGATGTCATTGCTACCAGCCTAATGGATGGAAGCGGTCTTGAAACTCAGGCCTATCGTCCCTCAATCGTTTATCTTAATGGTGAGTATTGGGGGCTTTATAATATCCGAGAGAAGGTCAACGAGCATTTTCTTGATGATAAAATTAATGTTACGAAAAGCCAGATTAATATCCTTGAGCGCAATGGCGAAATTGTTGAGGGTACAAATCAAACCTATAACGAACTAATCGATTTTGTGACTAATAATAGTCTCGCTAATCCAACTAATTATGATGTTGTCGCTGATCAAATAGATATAGATAACTTTATTACCTATCAGGTTGCACAAATTTATTTAGATAATACCGACTGGCCGGGCAATAACGTTAAGCTTTGGAATTCTCCAGAAACCAAATGGCGATGGATACTCTATGATACTGACTTTGCATTTGGTCGCCCTTGGGAAGCGCCGCCATTCTATGACAATGACACCCTATCTTATGCACTAGAGGCCAACGGTCCTGGGTGGCCTAACCCACCATGGTCTACCCTGCTGACAAGGCGATTAATGGAGAATACAGCGTTTAAAAATAAGTTTATTAATCGCTTTGCAGATGAGGCAAATACGCGCTTTAAAGCCGATAGCGTGCGTCAACATATAGAAACCATAGCAGCCATTGTAGCACCTGAAATACCGCAACATTTCCAATACTGGAGTTCATGGGAAAATCGATCTGTTTATTGGCAGAACCAAATTATGCTCTCAACCTATAATGAATGGGTGGCTGAAGTTGATAAAATAAAGGAGTTTACCGACAACCGTATCCCCTACCTAACTAATCATTTTAAAAACTACTTTGGCATAGAGGATACCCATACACTTACTATGGAAATTAATAATACAGAAGCGGGCTCTATTGAACTTAATTCACTAACCCTTACCAACTCCAGCTGGCAAGGTGAGTATTACGACAATATTCCGATTTCAATCGAAGCTGTTGCCAAAGAGGGTTATGTGTTCTCACATTGGGAAGGTATTCCTGGCGAGTCTAGTACAGCGTTAACCCTATCGATGACTGCTGATTTGACGATTCAGGCAGTTTTTATTGCAGAATAAAAAATCACTATTTTCAGGTTGTCAAAGCCCCTCTCTTGAGGGGTTTTTAATA